>CAYNAL010000059.1:0-3697 GCA_964395555.1 uncultured Candidatus Saccharibacteria bacterium | reverse complement strand
TCGTCTCCTTCCTGACCGTCACCATCTCCTTGCCCAGCCTGTGCCATTTCCTGAACATCTTTCATAATCTTGCTATAAATTTCTTCTGCAGTCATGCCCTCAAACTGTTTGTCATAAAGACACCCGTCCGGAAGTTTGAACCCAGAACCGATGACTAACTCATTGGTCGCATAGTCTGCAGCAATATTCCAAATCATCTTCTGGCGCGATTGACATCTCCAAAGGTGCGAAAGAGCGCAATTGTGTGTAACAATATTGCCCACTGTATAAGTGTGGTCTGTCGTTTCAAAATTATATACTAGCCCATCATAATCTTCTGTGGTGACAGATTTTACTTTTGTCATTAAGTTGTTATTTAACATGCCAAAATATTGTGTTGAGCGGTTTGTTTCGCAATCAATATTCATGACAGAAAAGGTTTTATGGCAGCTTGATGCTCCAATAAATATATTTCCTCCGTTTATAATTTTCCCCTTTTGTGTTTTTGTTGTTTGCCCCTTTCTTTCATATAAATTTATAATTGTCCCTAATCTGGCAAAGGCAGATTGTGTTTGCAGTGCAAGGGTTTTTGAAACGGTTCCAAAAGATATACAGTTTGTAATATATCCATCACCTTGAATATACCCATCTAAAAACGACTTCACCAAGTTGCTATTTTTATGGTACAAAATAAAATTTGGAATTTTCTTATTATGCGAGCCTATTCCACAATTTTCTCTTAAGAATTTGCCAAGCACTGATGAGTTAGCAGTAACTGTTATTTTAGATTTTTTCTCTTCTACTACTATCCTACCAGATAGTCCGAATTTTCTTTTAAGAATTCCAGAAATCCACCTAGCTTCTAGTATTTCATTTGGTCCCAACGAAAAGCCTACTTGTATGGAGTTGTGATATCCATACTTTCTCTTCATTCTAACAATAGTACTATGGCCTTCTGCAACATACCATCCCAAAAATTTTGCTAGTTCTTCGTCCAAAATGACGCCATCTTTAAATTCTGTTTTTACAGACCATCTGTTGCCAGTAATAAATTTATCAAATGTTAGTACTTCTTCATTTTTCCAACCAATAATCTGCGGCGTAAATAGCCAGTCATCAACAGAAATATCACATGCTTTTTTCCACAGAGGTTCGGACCACTCCCTAATATTGCCCCTATTATTATCACGCCGCGATCCAACATTTTTCCATACAGGCTTTGAGGTTAGAATTGGGTGTTCTGACGTAACTCTTATCGGGAGTAGACCCCTGGGAATAATTGTAATCAATTTTCCATTATAGTGATGCTCCGTTTTTTCTGTAACGGTGGTGTTGTTTCCATCTTTTCCAACTAGAATATCACCGTTTGTTACTTGTTCGATAGGTTTATCTACTCCTGATACAAATTCACCAGGCGGAAAACAATGCATAACTTCGTGAGCAATTACGCCGATCAACTTATCTAGTCCAGACCCGTTCTGGTAAATAGAACTAACAAATTCTGGGTTATAGAATAAGTTAACTCCGTCAGTGCCCATCGTCGGTACTCCACCTTCTCGCAAATTAAGGTATAGCGCCAATGTACCAAAAAACGGCTGGTTCATAACCAAGTGAATTCTTGCTCTTGTAATTGCTGTTTCAATTTCTTTATTCATCGTGCAACACTCCTTGTAATTTTAACATTACCAAACACGCCTCGTACTGTTTCTTTTTAATCAATTTAGCAATAGGCGCAAAATTCCGTTTATCCATAGCGACTTCAATCACAGAACGTACAATCGGCAAATCCTGAACAGTAACTTTTTCTATGAATGTTTCACTTCTAATAAATCCCTTGCGCATGTCAAATCGTTTCATTTCCACCAACACAACGCCATGCTTAATTTTTGATTGATTTTTTAGCACAATACCGGAAGCCCAATTGGTTAGTACCATTGTTCCCTTTGGAATCATCGTTGCTTTTTTACCAACAACATTGATATCCATGGAGTGATCGTGACAACCCGGTATTACAAAACCTAACAGTTCTGCCAGAACCCTACTCTTCCTGATACCTGGGTTAGGCATTGCAGGTATTGAAGTGCTTATCACAAAGCTTATCGGTTTGCTTCCTCTAAACTTTGGAAGCATAATTCAGCCATGACCATAACTTTGTCATATTCTCCTTTCTTGATATATTTCTTTACTTTACCTAATAACGGACTTGTAATCAATTTCATTATCTTATCTGTCATTTCATTCTTTGGTATCGAGAGGCTTGGAAGACATGAATATTTTGCATAACGAGAAGTATATACCCATATTGCAATACCATGTCTAAATCGATACCACTTTTTTTCAAATGTGTTTTTACAATATACAAAATTTAGACTGGTTAGTCCAAATTCTTTTCTCATATGACTATTAAAGATAGTGTATAACGCTATCGATTCTTTGATACTCTCTCCGTATGGCGGCGGTGCTCCGGAAAAATCCATTCTATTAAGTCGCTGGTCGTAATTTCCTGGTTCATAATGCTCCATTAGTAAAATAAAAGCTTCTACCTTAGTCATTCGTTTCCCAATGCTACCCTAGCTAATGCTAAATCATACTGTCCAGCTTCTATATATTTAGATAGTTTACGAAATTTGGGACTATCCATAAGCTTCATAATTAAGTTTACTTTGTTATTGTTATCCACTGTTATTAATGGTTCTGATGAATACATAGGTACTTTATATCCATGAACAACTACGCACAGACCGTGTCTAAATGGGTATGCTCCAAGTGCGTGGGCCACTGATCTTAACATTCCCATTTGTTTGCCGCTCATTCCTAGTATAGTTATTTTTTCATCTTCATCATCATTCTTGTCTCTCCACCATCTCAATATGTTTAGTGAAGGATCATAACCGCCAGGTTCATAATATGATAGTAATTTTATTAACGCATCAACTTTTTTCATTGTCTTCTCTTATTTTTATGAAAACATTTAGAATATCTCTTAATATTTTGTCCTTTGCAAGTATTTTAAGCATGTCAAAATCTTTTTCTGATATCGTTAAGTTATTAAATGTTATTTCATCGAATCTTGCAAAGTTTATTCTAATATTAAGCTTCGCTGATGTTGAATCTAAGCATTCTCTCCACCAGTCCCATCGACGTATTAGCCTGTCCTTCAGAGTCATTTTCTTAAAGTTAGGCCTTACGGTAATTTCTTCTCCGTCTGTAAATTTTACATGGTATTCTATAGCGTTCCAACCGCCAATAAATGTTTCTACGTCTATCAATGTTGGAATCGGTTTTTCGCCAGTGCCTTTTTTAAATTTACGGAATATGCTGTTTACTGTTTTTCTATTATCATTAACTGATACTATGACTGAATTGTTATTATTACGAATCATAGTCCGCCCCAACGATATTTTATGAGACTGCCGATGTCCATACCAGCAATTGCCATTGCAACCTTAATTGCAGGCCATGTTGTGCATGAGCGTTTATACAACAACGGTACCATTGGTTCTGTATTTTTACGCCATTTATGGTATCCACTAAATAATTTACTTATTTCTTTTACTTCGCTTGTTTGTTTAATATATATTCCACCATATCCATCAACATAATGTGCAACATGAAATCTGGTTACGGCGAGATCGGAAGAGCACACGTCTGAACTCCAGTCACCGGCTATGATCTCGTATGCCGTCTTCTGCTTGAAAAAAAAAAACAAACAAACACC
>CAYNAL010000058.1:0-5431 GCA_964395555.1 uncultured Candidatus Saccharibacteria bacterium | reverse complement strand
GATTTTCATTAAATTCAACTTTACCAGAAGGAAAATTCCATAATCCTTTTACAGTTTCTTTGGCTTCTTTAACAAGTAAATATTTATCATCATTTTTAATTACTATTGAACAGAGAATATTTACAATTTTTGATTTTTCTAAGATGGTACTCATTTTTTTAATTATTTATTGTGTTATTTGATTGTATCATATGTATTATATTCTGCACAATGGTTTTTTTGTGGTGTTTAGAGATATTTTTGTTTGCGTAATCTTATTAAAGTGCTATAATTATTTGATAAAATTAGTAACAATATGAAAAAAATTATTATAATATTATTAGCGGTAGTTTTAATTGTTGTAGGCGTATTAGGGTATTTAGGAATAATACCTGGTGTAGCTAAAATTTTTGGTTCTGATAAACCACGAGATTTAGGAATAAAATTTACAGCAGATAATTACAAGACAGCTGACGCTAAGGCGCAAGTAGAAATAGAAACAATGGAATCAGCTCCAACTGTAAAAGATGGTTTAGTGGTATCAGGGAAAAAAGATGTGATAGATTCTTTTTCATCTGAAGAATTAACAGCTGTTCTTAATACGCATTCGCCTAATTGGAAATATTATTTGATTACCGATGCTCAGATAAAGATTGATACTGATGGTAGTGTAGCTTTCTCTGGTCTTTTAAATTTTGATCGTCTTGCTGGTTATTCTGAAGCCACTGGGATTAATTATGCTGAGATAAAATTAGTAATGGATAAATATAAGATAGCACCAGGCGTTTTACCAGTATATGTTGATGGTCTACCTACTGTTATCGATGGTAAGGTTAATTTAGTGGTCAACAAGGCAGAATTTGGTAGAATGAGCATTCCAGTATCGTTAGTAACAAAAAATCAGGGAGTGATAAATGATTTCTTTTCACAACAAATTAATATGCTGCCTGGTTTTTATATTGAATCTTTGGATTTTAAAAATGGTAATATGAATTTTAAGGGTACCATGCCAGAGAAGATAATTACTGCAATAAATTAAAATTAGGTTTTAAGGTAGTATAAATGTTTTTTATTAAGCTAGACATATAGTATGTTTTTTAGTGTTTAGAGGGATTATGGTTTTTTTATTTTCGCTTGATATTCTGAAATATTAAGTAAATTATGTTATAATATATTTAAGATATATGAAAAAATCATATTTTATAATTATTAGCTTGTTTATGGGTTTAATTGGTCTAATATTGATTGATCAAGTTTTGCTTCAAAAAAACAATACTGTTTTGTTAAAATATTCCTGTGATTCTTCTACTTGGCAATGTTATACAGATTCTATCGGCAAATATTCTATATTAAGCGATTGTCAGGGTGATTGTAAGTTTGCTATTACATATCATATTCGTGATGTTGGTCCTGCTGGTGGATTAATATTTTATGACAAAGGTTCGTATTCTGATGGTTGGCGATACTTAGAAGCTGCTCCCTTTGATCAGGGTAATGGAACTTGGGGTTGCGATGGGATAGCTATACCTGGGGCGGATGGGACAGCTATAGGCACAGGTCGTCAAAATACTCTTGATATGATCTTAGCGGGATGCACCAATGCTGCTCAGTTAGCTCATGACATAATAATAAATGGGTACAATGATTGGTTTTTACCATCCAAAGATGAGTTAAACCAGATGTACGTTAATCTTAAAGTTTATAATGTAGGTGATTTTACGTTTTTTCATTATTGGAGTTCTTCAGAGTTTTATGCTAATAATGTATGGAGACAGAGTTTTTACGTTGGTGGCCAATACTATCATTATAAAGATTACAAACTTTATGTGCGCGCTATTCGGGCTTTTTAATAATTATTATCAATGGAAATACCAAAACGAGAGCAAATAACACCAAATGTTTTATCGTCAGAATACTCAGAAATGTATGATATTTCTGGTCAGAAAGAGATAACAGAGCACAGTTTTGATAGATATGTAAGAGACAAAGAGCAAGACGAAGCTATTAAAGAACAGAATAAAAAATCTGCTACGGCTTATATTAGAGAAATTGATATTGCAAAAGATCAAGAGAAAGATTCTTTAATTGAAGCAGGTTTAAGTAATCCAGATATTGAAGTGCAAAAAGCATCTGCAGAAATGATTGTATGCGCCTCAAATCATAAAATACCATATTTTGTTGAATTAGGTTTAAAAAATCTAAACATTGATGTGCAAAATATGTCTGCAAGAGTAATGGTGTCTGCACCAAAGATATATATACCTTTTTTAGTTAGATTAGGTTTAGAGAATTCAAATCTTGAAGTTCAAAAAGCATCTGTGGGTGCGATTGAGTTTGCACCAGAAGAAGAAAAAGCTTCTTTAAAAATGCTTGTGTTAGAAAAAGTTAGACAAGGTTTAGAAAATTCAGATATTGAAGTGCAGAAAGCATCTGCAGAAATGATTTGGTTTGTGCCAGTAGAAGAAAGGACTTTTTTGATTAAGCAATGCTTAGAAAATAAAAATATTGAAGTACAGAAATTATCTGGAACAAGGATTTGGGCTGCACCGGCAGAAGAGAGAGATTCTTTAAGAGAAATTGTAATAGAAAAAGTTAAACAAGGATTAGGAAATCCAGATATTGAAGTGCAAAAAGCATGTGCAGAAATGATTTGGTCTGTTTCTGAAGAAGACAGAGTCCCTTTGATCATGTTGGGTTTAGAAAATACAGATATTGAAGTGCAAAAAGCATTTGCAGCTATAATTAGGTTTGCACCAGAAAACGAGAGAGCTTCTTTAAGAGATATAATTTTAGAAAAAGTTAAGCAAGGTTTAGAAAATCCAGATATTAAAATACAAAAAGCATCTGTAGGAATGGTTTGGTTTGTGGCAGAAGAAGAAAAAAAAGAATTATTTGATTTGATAGCAGAAAAAGGGTTAGGTGAAGAATTAATTGAATCACCAATATATAAAAATAGTGGTGTTGATGATAAACCTTTTATAACACAAAAATTTAAAAAAACAGGGTCAGAGACAACGCTTATTGGTAGATTTGGGTTAAAAGGTAAAACAATCTTACGGCATATAGAGCCAAATGCTTTTTTAATCTGGCAGAAAATATACGATGATTATAATGTCTGGAAGAACGCTGGCTTTGATTATGTCCCTATAGAACCAATTATATCTTATAAATTAAACGAAAAGGGATTGGTGGATGTGTATAGTGGTGTTTTAGACTTAAATCTGATGGATTGGGAAAGTAAAACTGATATGTTTCAAAATGAATTAGAAGAACAGAAAAAAAAGATATTGGATGTTTTAACTCAATTGAAGATAGATCATGGTCATACGCATAATAATAATTTTTGCCTTCGTTTTTTTAGAGACGAAAATGGTAAAATTGATTTTAACCGTTTACCTCGTTTGTTTTTGATTGATTTTGACGCAGTGATTTCTTTATAATATATCTGTAAAATGTTTTTAATAATTAAAATATAGATTTGATATATGATTAAACAAATGATTAATTTTATTGTTAGCAAAAAAAACAGACCGCTTGTTATTGCTACTTTTACTTTGTTTGCTACGGGGACCGTTGTTTTTCATTTTTTAGAGGGATGGAGATGGTTTGATTCTTTTTATTTTTGCATAGTTACATTAGCAACTGTTGGATATGGAGATCTTGCTCCAAAGACTGATTTAGGGAAAATTTTTACTATTTTTTACATTATTTCTGGAATTGGAATATTTTTAGCTTTTATACAAGGGTATTTTGATTTTTTAAAAGAAGGACGTAAAAACAAATAGATTTATTAAATTACCTGTGTATAACTATATTTAGCTAGATATTGTAAAAGTGTATAATAAAAACACATGAAGAAAAAAAACAGCAAAAAGTTGCTAATCATTATTGCGATATTAGTAGTTGCATCTTTTGTTGTAGCGTATTTAAGCCAAGGTAATTCTATTATTGAGGCATATTTTGATAAGTCAAAAACGGCTGTTACAGAATATTTAGCAGATAAAAAAATTGTTGTATCAGATTATATTGATGAATCTAAGACAATTGCTACTGATTATCTTGATGGTCAAGAGGTAAATTCAATTGCTAAAATACAAGAAAAAGTTGGAGGATTAGAAAAAGTTGCTTGTATCGCGATACAAAACCAAGAGGTGAGAGATTGGTGTTATTGGGATCTTGCTAGATCTACGAATGATTCATCAATTTGCGTTAAAATATTAAAAAAAGAAATTAAAGATTCTTGTTATTTTAGTGTTGCCATAGCAAAAAAAGATATTACTCTTTGCGACAAGATACAGACGCAGGAAGTAAAAGACCTTTGTAAAAAAGAGCTTACTTTGATTAAACAAGGTCAAGGAAACTCTGCGTCAGGATCATCCTTACCTATTGCTAATTTACCAATTACTGATGATATTCAAGGTCAAATAGCGAGAGATACGTGTAATTGCAAGCTTGGTACAATCAAATTAGATTCATCTTTTTGTGATAAGATACAAGACAAGGAATTAAAAAAGAAATGTTATACTGATGTTGCTAAGGCTAAATTAGACGCTTCTGCTACTTGTAATTAAAATATTCTTACAAATATATTCGTTTTTAATGTTTTTATATTAAAAGATTGTGATGCTTGACAGTCTTTTTTATTACAATATACTGAAAGCATGCTCTGAGAGGAGCAGATCTGGCTGCCGAGTATATTACTTGGCAGCCTATTTTTTTTACCTTACCCTTTGTTTTTTAAATGAAAATAGTGCATACTGTATTTGTTGTAATAATTAATAACTAAAAAAACAAAAACATGGGAGATTATAGACAAGGAGGCGGAGGTCGTGGAGGTGGTTTTGGTAGAAGAGATGGAGGTAGGTCTGGCAGCAGAGATCGTGGCCCAGTTACCATGCATCAAGCAGTTTGTGATCAATGTGGAAAGTCTTGCGAGGTACCTTTTCGTCCAACTGAAGGTAAACCGGTGTATTGTAGCGCTTGTTTTGGCGTTAGAAAGGATTCCGAGAACAATAGAGGAGGTGATAGGTTTCCTGAAAAGAATTTTAATAGTTACAGGGCTCCAGCTGGAGCTGATACTGAGGGTAGCGTTGGTAAAGGCAATGGCGATGAGATAAAACAATTAGAAATGTTAAATGTAAAAATGGATCGCCTTATCAAAGCAGTAGAGGCTATGACAAATGTTAAACCTTTGGTAAATGTTAAACCTTTGGTAATAGAAGAAAAAGCGAAAAAGATAGTAAAACCTGTTCCGGTTGTAAGATTAAAAAATTGGTAAAAAAATCAAAATAGTAGAATTTTTAAGATAGAATATATATGAGTCTAATGATTTTTTAATTATTAGCCGATAATTTTATTACATGAAATATGATATAGCAATAATTGGCGGTGGTCCCTCTGGCATGATGGCTGCGGGTAGAGCAGGGGAATTAGGCGCCAATGTAGTTTTATT
>CAYNAL010000057.1:0-6649 GCA_964395555.1 uncultured Candidatus Saccharibacteria bacterium | reverse complement strand
TTTCATCAGAATATATATTACCAATACCGGCTATTTTTCTTTGATCTAATAGAAATTGCTTGATATTCATTTTTAATTTCTTTTTCTTTATCAAATCAATCAAATTTTTTAAATATTTTAAAGAAAAACCCTTGCTTAATGGATCTTGACCCAAGATTTTTAAATCCTCTATTTGATTTATCTTTTTTGAATCAAAAAGCATAATCTTAGCAAATTTACGCATATCTGAAAGAGCTAACATCTTACCATTGGTAAAAGATATCATAAAATGAATAAATCTGTTATCTGGATCATTGAGATGTTTAATCTTAGAATCAGGTATCCAATGTCCTTTTTGATATTGCCAACACCCATAAATCAAATGTCCAGTAAGTTTTAAATGAATTAAAAGAATTAAATCACCTGATAGAAAAATCAGAATATTTTTTCCTTTCCTTTCTACGCGTAAAATCCTTTTGTTAATTAATTCTTGGGATAGCTTTTGTCCATTAATCGGCATTTTGATACTTTTGGGCCAATCAAACCAAACCTTATTTATCTTAAGACCAATAATTTTCTTATTCAAACCATTGATTATAGTTTGTACTTCAGGTAATTCAGGCATATATACTAAATTATAATATTCCTTCTGATTGTGTATTTGCCGGAGGAATATACGCAGAATCTGTGGGCAAAGTAAATTCAAAAACAGAACCTCTGCCTTCAGTAGAATCAGCTGAGACTTCTCCGCCATGCCTCTTTATTATATTTCTAGCTATATATAACCCTAATCCCAATCCACTCGTTTGCTCTTTCATTACTTTTTCTGAACGGAAAAATTTCGTGAAAAGTTTTTCTAAATCATCATGATTAATGCCATTACCAGTATCTGAAATACTAAATTTCAAATATGGTCTATCTAGCATAACCTCAATTTTTATTTTTACTTCACCGTTAGCTACATTATATTTAATAGCATTATCTACTAATGTTTCTAAAACCAATTTTATTTTATTCCTATCCATGACAACTTGTTCCAGTTTTGTTTCCGGACGATAAAAATATAATTTTACTTTTTTTACTTCTGCAGCTGGTTGAAATTCTGTTAAAACTGATTCTACTAATTGTTCTACGTCTGCTGGCTCAAAATTATAACCAAATTTACCTTGTTCTATCTGGGAAGCACTTAATAATCCTTCTAAACTCTGAGACATCTCTTGACTGGCTAATAAAGCTTGTTTAACTATACTCTTCTGCTCTTCATTTAAAGGTCCAGCTTCCTGCTTGTAGAGCATCTCTATGGCCCACAATAGGCCTGCAAGGGGCGTACGCATCTGATGGGCTGCTACGGTAATAAAATCTGATTTTGTTCTATCTAGAGACCCTTCCCTGGTTTTGTCCCTTAATATTTTTAAAAATCCATATTGCTTACCTTCATCATCTGTAATCTGAGTGGTACCCACTTCTAAGATAATTTCTTCTGGTTTAAAGAATTTCATTTCCATTTTTTGGGTATGGCCTTCTGTCTGACGATTAGAAACAAAAGGGGCTAAACTGGGATAAATAATTTGGACCAACATGCCAAACTTAGGATCACTAGATAATTCTGGAGAAATAACTTTACCAATTACTTCTTGACGCGAAAAACCTAAAATCTTCTCAGCAGCTGCGTTAATAAGCACAATTTCAAAATCTTTAGTATAGGCAATCACAGCATCAGCTACACTTAATACAATAGCAGAAGCTTGTCTGGTTTTTACCTCAGCTTGAAAAAAATCATTAACCAATTTTACTAAAAAAGGCACTAATGTTAAATACAAAGCTATCCACAAAGCTAACAAAATCCATTTTAAAGGACTAGGTAACCACAAAACATTAAAAATTATTTGAACAACAACTAACAAACCTAAAAACCAAAATATTAGCATGGGAATCGTGCTAGCAGCTCTTAAAAGATTTTTAATAAATTTTAATATCATATATTTTAATTAAAATCCTGGCAAAGATGTATTAATAATTTGTTTTTTCTGTTCTTTTTGTATTGGCTCTGCATTTATTCCTTCTAATCTTAACCACAAACTTTTAAAACCATACTTTTCAAAAATATCTTTTAAATTTTCAGAAGAAGGCAACTCAAATTTAACATTCTCTATCTTAAAATCTAATGATATATCTTTTTTGATTAAACTCAAGTCCCTGCTGAAAAAAGCTTGGTCTTTATTCTGATTTAACAAATCATAAACACGGCCAGAAAACTCTGAATTGGCAACTGCCTCGTAAAGATGTTCTAAAGAACCATATTTCTGAATTAATTGGCTAGCTGTTTTTTCTCCAATACCCGGCACCCCTATTATGTTGTCCGAAGGGTCACCTTTCAACCCTTTGTAATCAGGCAATTGAATAGCATCTAAGCCAAATCTTTCTTTAATTTTATCTAAATCATACAAAAACATTTCTTTAATACCTGTCTTCAAAGCCCAAACTTTTATTTTACCCGTAACTAATTGTAAAGTATCTAAATCACCAGTTACAATGATTGTTTCCAAATCAGAATCCTCCATACTAGCTTGGTTGGCTAATGAACCTATCAAATCGTCAGCTTCAAAACCAGATTGTTCAAATATTTTAATATTAAAAGCACGTACAAAATCCTTAGCTGGCTCTAATTGGTCATAAAGCTCTTGTGGACCTTTTTTCCTAGTAGCTTTGTAAGCTTGGTAAACTTCGTGTCTGAAAGTAGGTGCCGCCAAATCAAAACAACAGGCTATATATTGCGGCTTGAGTTCTCTTAATATTCTGATTAAAACAGAAACAAAACCATAGACGGCGTTAGTCATCTGACCGTTACTATTAGTCAGCCCTGGTAAAGCATGAAAAGCGCGATGAATCAAAGCGTTACCATCTATTATTACAAAAAGTTGTTTTTCCATTTTTTATTTTATCACAAACTCAATCAACCTTTCTTTTTTATTTAAAACTTTAAATTTTATCCTAATAATATTTGATTTTAAAACATTTTTTAAAAGATCACCCCATTCTATAACCACAATAGATTGTTTGTCTTTAAAAATATCTTCTAATCCTAAAGACATCATATTTTTAGCCAGAACACGATAACAATCTAAATGATAAAAATTTAAAAAACGACTTCCTTTAAAGGGATATGATTTTAATAATAAAAAGGTAGGGCTTAAAATCTTTTTTTTAATTTTTAAAGCCTGACCCATGCCTTTAACAAACTCTGTCTTACCGCTGCCAAGATTACCTTCTAAAGAAACTATGGCTGCACCTTTATTTTTTACTATTTCCCCTTCTTCTAAGGCCTGTGCCAAAATAGCACCACATAAATGTGTTTCTTTAACATTTTGACTAATCAATGATATCTTCATGTCTTTAACATATTCTAACAGATAAAAATAAAAAAACTATATGGCTATCATAACCACATTTCCTTATCATATTTTAAAACACCATAAAAAACTTGTTTTTAATTATGTACACATTAATTTATCTAATATCCGTTATATTTGAGTGTCTTTTTACATGATTTGACCAGTATTTTAAGAAATCTTCTTAATTATGATACATTGTGAAATATGCACTGTCCCCCTTTGAACAATACATATTACTCCTAAATTGTAGCTTGACAAACTACATTTTAGGAGTAATATGATGCTATATGATTATATTAAAACGAACAATAGAAGAAAATATAGACGCATACTTAAAAAGTGATGAAACAAAAATACTTTTTATTTGGGGTCCAAGACGTTCCGGAAAAACAACATTGATTGATAAGTTAGCCCAAGAATTAGGTGTAACAAAGTACAATTTTGATTTTGAATCTGATCGTGAAAAATTCGTACCACGTAGAGAAGTATTGGAAAAAATTGTTAAAGAAAACAAAGTCATTTTAATTGATGAGGTGCAGAACTATCCTGAAGCAACCGTAATGCTTAAATTGCTTCACGATGAGTTTAAAGTGAAAGTGATAGCTACGGGAAGTTCAGAACTTCGACAAAAAACATCTTTTGAATTTGATACCATGGCTGGAAGATTTAATGAAATCTATTGTCTACCTCTTTCTATCTCTGAAATTATGAATAACGAGAAACCCAAAGCTTCTGACAAAACAGAATTTGAAATACAACTAGCTAAAAAAGCACAAATTTGGGGAACATATCCTGAGGTATATACAAGTGATAGCCTAAAAGAAAAAGACAGAATAGATCTTCTCCAAAGGATATTAGATGCTTATGTACTTAAAGATGTAATTGATATCTATGAGTTGAAAAATCAAAAATTAGCAAAAGACATATTAACCAAAATTGCCCTTCAATTAGGCTCTGAAGTTTCCATACGTGAAATTGCAGATTCTTTAGGTGCCAATCCATCTACTGTTTCAAACTATATTGAGATTTTCATTAAAAACTATATTTTGATATCTTTGCCATCATTTAAAACAAATATTAGAAAAGCAATATCAAAAAACCGTAAACTATATTTTTATGACTTAGGGATCCGTAATATTTTAATCCAGGATTTTAGAGATTTAGATCTTAGACAAGATAAGGGCGGAGTGTTTGAAAACTTTATTATCTTGGAACTTGAAAAAATGCGCAGGCTTACTAACGCCAAAGTGAACCTATATTTTTATAGAGAATATGACGGAAAAGAGATAGATCTTGTTATTGAAGATTATAAAAAAAATTATATCACGGTTGAAATTAAATCAAAAAAAGGTGAAGCTCAAGAAATCTTTCCTCTGAAAAACATTTCTGAGGTTATCACTACCCAAAATTATTTTGAAAAAATATTATCTATTCTAGAGGGTAAATAACAAAGATTTATTGCCTTACATTATTTTAACCATCTAGACAATACAAATTAGTGTTAAAATGTAACTTAATACAACTCTCTGATTGTTGTGACCCAGAGGTGTAACTGTTTTACACTACAGCGTCACGTAGATTTTACCGAAAACTTTATCAGATCAAAAACTATTCCTAAACTTACTGGTTTAAGCAATAATGTAACGCGACTACTTGCTCATTTTTCATATTTTAATTAAGATATAAACATACATATACGTTTCTATGGATAACGAATTAACACAAAATCGCCAAAATGCTCTTTCTAGTCTTTGGCACGAAAGCAAAGAGAGGGAAGCTCAAAGAAAAGCTTTAAAACTGAATCTTGATTATATTGATTTGGATAAAACTCCTATTGAAAGTGATGCTTTAGAAACTATACCTTTTGAAATTGCTACAAAATTAAATCTTATACCTTTTCAAAGATTGGCCAAAGAGTTAGCTTTGGCTGTTTTTGATCCTGAAACACAAGAAGTTTTAAAAACTATAGCTGATCTTAAAAATCAAGGATATCAAATTAAAATTTTTATTGCTTCTCAACAAAGCTTAGAAAAAGCCTGGGACAAATATAAAAATATTAAAATCAGACCAGAAAGCCTTTCTAGTAAAATAAATGTTAGCCAAACAGATTCTGTTAATTTCCAATTTCTAGAAGAAAAAATTAAAAATACAAGTTCAGACAATGTTACCTTAATAGTTAGTCTAATTTTAAAATCAGCTATCTTAACGGATGCTTCAGATATCCATATTGAACCCCAAGAGAATCAATGCTTAATACGTTTCAGAATAGATGGCGTACTCTATGATATTTTGCATTTTGATTTAAAAATTTATAAATCGATTAGAGACAGACTTAAGCTTCATGCTGGTTTAAAATTAAATATCTTAAATCAACCTCAAGATGGGCGTTTTGAAATATCTAATAACTCAGAAGATTTTGAAGTACGTGTTTCTAGTATCCCTGGTGCCTATGGAGAATTTCTAGTTTTCAGATTACTCAATCCTGACAAGATGTCATATGGCTTAGAAGAGCTTGGTTTTAAAGATCAAGATATCAGAATGATTAATAATCAAACCGCCAGTCCCAATGGTTTAATATTAAATACTGGTCCTACTGGGTCAGGTAAAACTACCACTCTTTACGCTCTTTTAAAAAGAAAAGTATCTCCGGGGATAAAAATAATTACCATTGAAAATCCCATAGAATATCATTTACCTGAAATTACACAAACCCAAGTAGATGAAAAGAAAAATTACAGCTTTGCTTCTGGTCTTAAATCTATTATGCGTCAAGATCCTGATGTTATTTTAGTAGGAGAAATCAGAGACAAAGAAACAGCAGAAATTGCTATTCAAGCTTCTTTAACAGGACATTTAGATTTTTCTACTTTGCATACCAACGAAGCTTCTGATACCATCAACCGCCTTATTGAATTAGGTATAGACAGAAAACTGTTACCTTCTTCTTTAAAATTAATCATGGCTCAACGTTTAGTGCGTAAACTTTGTCCTCATTGTAAAGAGCAATACGAACCCGACGAAGAAACTAAAGAAAAAATCTTAAAAGCTTTTTCCATTATTTCACCTAAAGCAGATTTAGAGGCACCTCAAGAAATAAAATACTTATACCGCGCTAAAGGATGTGATAAATGTATGTCTTTGGGATATAAAGGACAAATAGCTATTTATGAAGGGTTAATCCCAACAGAAAATATTAACCAACTTGTTTTAAAAGGTGACCCCGTTAATATTATCAGAGAAAAAGCCATAGACGAAGGTATGATCCCTCTTTTCCATGA
>CAYNAL010000056.1:0-6443 GCA_964395555.1 uncultured Candidatus Saccharibacteria bacterium | reverse complement strand
TCTTGGATTGTTTTATATGGTATTTTAATCATTTTTAAAAAATAATCAAATTTTTCAAAAGCTAAATCTTTATGAGCCTTTTCTCTACCCCTTAGTCGCATAACAACATTAACCTTTTTTCCTGCTTCTAAAAACTCTTCTAACTTCCTCATTTTGTACGCTAAGTCGTGGGGACCTTCTTTAAAACCTATTTGTACGCCTTTGCTTTCATCTAAAGATTGTTTTTGTTTTTGTTTTTTAAGTTCTTTAGCCTGCTGATATCTATATTTACCCAGATCTCCTAATTTGTAAATAAAAGGAGAAACTTTATTAGATACTTCTATTAAATCTAACTCTTTTTCTTTGCTAACCCTAAGAGCTTCTACGTAGGGGACAATCCCTACTTGTTTACCTGTTTCGTCAATAAGACGAACTTCATCAGGAAGCTTTGGTTTGTTATAGGTATGCTGAGAATTAGGTTTATAAATATTTGTTTTTATCTTTTAATTTTAGTGGAGATGGCGGGAGTTGAACCCGCGTCTAGCAAGCCTTCAAGGCATATATCTACAAGTTTAACCTGTTTATAAGACAAAAAGATGTAAAACAGGTAAAAAATCTTTTTGTTTGATTTGATAAGTTTAAATCGGACTGTCCAAATCGTAATCCTCCGATCGGCCTCGAATTATAATATCTAAAAATTCTTCGAGGTAGAACTTTTAGATCCCCAAATGGGGTGCCTGTTAGCTTATCCTAAAAATTTAGGCGTAGGCGTAAGCAGGCTGAACTGCGTAATCAGCAGTTGAAGTTTACCCCGTATTTTACAAGGGAAAGAGGCGTCCTTGACTTGCATATGGCTGAATAGTTTGCCATCAAAGCCCAACATCCCCATTAATAGTCGCCTCGTAGAGCACGACCAATCTTGAGTTTGGTTTCTCTTTTTTTGATGGTTTCGCGTTTATCAAAGGTCTTTTTGCCTTTAGCTAAGCCAAAAACTAACTTAACTAAACCGTGCTTATTATAAACTTTTAAGGGTACTAAAGTCAAATGAGATTCTCTTTGTTTGCCTTCTAAGTATTTAATCTCTTTTTTGTTTAAAAGGAGCAATCGTGTGCGTTTGGGGTTATAATCGATGGGTGTGTTTTTAGGTTGATAGGCTGGGATATCTGCATTTAGTAAGGTAGCGATGTTGTTTTTAATAATGACGTAAGAGCCGGTAAGATGCATTTGACCAGATTTAGCAGCTTTAGCTTCAAAACCGAACAATATTAAACCAGCCTCGAATTTCTCCAGGATTTCATAATCGAAAAAAGCTTTTTTATTTTCAGATAAACTAGTCATACGTTTATCATATCATAAAAAAAAGTTTTTACTAATATGTGTTTTTGAGTTAGAATTAAAACAACTTTATAAAATAATCATAAAAATGAGAAATTACTTCAAAGATAAAAATTACATAGCATATCTTAATAAAAATATTAGAATTAAATATCTGATTTTTATTAGTTTTGCGTTTTTTTTAATAGCTTGTTGTATATTAGCAAATTTTAATCCGTTTACATCTCATTTTGGTTATAGCGATTTAGGTATGGCAAACTCGCCAAACCATGATTTGTATAACATTATTTTAATAATTTTAGGGATTTTACTTTTTATTTTATCTATTAAGTTCATCATACTTGAAAAAAATTGGGTAATGATAATAAGTTTTTTTGTTTTAATGTTTTCTGCTTTGATGTTAATTTTTACAGGTCTTTTCCCAAAAGGAACACCAATAACAGTATTTGATAAACCGATACATTATTTATTTGGACTTAGTTTTTTTGTATCTATGGCGATTAGCATTTTAATTAGTAGTTTTAAAGTTATAAAAGAGAATTTTAAAATAAGCCTTATTGGGTTTTTTATCTTTTCTACAAGTATAGCCATAATTCCCATAGCCTATATTAAACTAGCACTTGTTGAAACAATCTGCATAATCTTATTTTCAGTATGGATATTATTTATTATGCCAAAAGTGTGTAAATATAATTAGAATATTATATAATTTTAAAACATGGCATCATTTAGAAAAAAAATCATGGCTAAGATTAGAAAGCCATATCATTACTTGGTTCCTTACCTCTCTGCTAGACGCTATAAATATCCTTCGAACAAATTAATAGTGATTGGAATCACAGGTACTAAAGGTAAAACTACGGTGGCTAATATGTTGTGGCATATTTTAGAAGCTGCTGGTTTTAAAACTGGTTTATTAGGTACAGCTAATATTAAAATATCTGACCATGAAGAATTAAATACCTATCATATGACTATGCTAGGTCAAGGTTTAATTCAAAAATATCTAAATGATATGGTTAACGCTGGTTGTAAATACGCTATTGTAGAAACCACATCAGAAGGTATAAAACAATGGAGGCACAAAGCTATTAATTACGATGTAGCTGTTTTTACTAATTTGTATCCGGAGCATATTGAAGCCCATGGTAGTTGGGTAAAATATCGTAATGCTAAAGGCAATCTTTTTAATAGTTTAAAGCATTTAAAACATAAACAGATAGAAGGAAAAACAATTTCTAAAATTATCCTAGCAAATGCCGACGACCCAGAGTTTAAATATTTTTCAAAATTTTGGGCAGATCAAAAATTTTCTTTTGGGTTAAAACAACCAGTTGATTATCAAGCAAAAGATATTGTTTTAAATCCATTCTCTTCTGATTTTAAAATAGGAGAGAATAGCTATTACTTATCTTTACCGGGAGAATTTAATGTTATTAATGCTTTGACAGCCGTAGCTATTGCTCAAGCATTAGAAATAAATGTTTTAGATTGTCAAAAAGGTATATCTAATATTAAAAATATTCCTGGTCGCATGGAAAAAATATCATTTGGTAAAAATGGTTCTGTGTTTGTAGATTATGCTCACGAAGAACAGAGTTTTAGGGCAGCTTTAAAAGCGGTTTTAAAAATTAAAGAAGAACAAGGTGGCAAGATTATTGTTTTAATGGGTGCTGCTGGCAATAGAGACAAAATAAAAAGATTAACCATGGCTCAAGCAGCTAATGAGATGGCTGATTTGATAGTGGTGAGTAACGAAGATCCATATGATGAAGATCCTCAAACTATCGTAGATCAGATATCAGATAATTTAAAAAAATTAGGTTGTGAAGAAAATGTTAAATTTTTTAAAATATTTGATAGAAGGGAAGGTATTAACAAGGCTGTATCTTTAGCTGAAGAAAAAGATGTTGTTTTAATTATAGGTAAGGGCGCTGAGCAATGTATTGTGGCTAAAGGTGAAAAAATTCCGTGGGATGATAGACAGGTAGTAAGAGAAGAAATTAAAAAAATATATGGTTAGTATTTTTAACAGACCACTTTATCTTTTTCAAGATTTCGTTTAGGATAGATGTTAATGAAAGATTTTCTTAAAATTCAAATCAGGCTGGTTTTAACTAATTTGTATCCAGAAAACAAGCAGCTTTTAAAAGAGCTTGATTTTGATGTGTCTGATACTGATTTTAATTTTGGTGATTATACCTCTAATGTTGCCTTTAATTTAGCTAAGATATTAAAGAAAAACCCTAATGTTTTAGCAGAAGAATTAGCTAGCAAGATGAAATCGATATCTCGGATTAATCATTGCTGCGATAAGATAGAAGCTTTAAAAGGATACGTTAATTTTTGGTTAAAATTAGAATATTTGGATAGAAACTTAGATTGGTTGATTAAGGTAAAAAGATTTTTCCCGGCTAACCACAAAACCATGGTAATAGATTATTCTTCACCTAATATTGCCAAACCTTTTGGTATAGGACATTTTAGGTCTACTAATATTGGAGGAGCAATTTATAATATTTATAAGTTTTTAGGTTATAAGACTATATCAGACAATCATTTAGGGGATTGGGGTAAATATTTTGGTATTTTGATTTATCAATTAGAAAATAAAATTTTAAAAAATAAAACACCCAAAGAACGTCAAGATTTTTTAAAAAAGATGACAGTATCTGATTTAGAAAAAATATATGTTGATTTTCACAAAGAGGTAGAAGATGACCCTCTATTAGATGAGCAAGCTAGAATGTGGTTTAAAAAATTGAGTGATGGAAATCTTACAGCTAAAAAGATTTGGCAAGCTTGTATTAAGATTAGCTTAAAAGAATTTAATCGTATCTATAAAATTTTAAATGTAAAATTTGATTATTCTCTAGGGGAAAGTTTTTATAAAGATATGATGCCCCAGATTATTTCTGAAATTAAGAAAAAAAAGTTAGCTCAGGAAAGCCAAGGTGCTTTGATTGTTTCTTTTTCTGGCAAAGATATGCCACCTGGTATGCTTTTAAAGTCAGATGGTGCCACTACTTATTTAACGAGTGATTTAGCGGCTTTAAAATATAGATTAAAAAAATTTAAACCTAATCTTGTTATTTATGAAGTAGGCAAAGAACAAGATTTACATTTTAAGCAACTTTTTAAAATAGCCGAGTTGTTAGGTTGGCTTAAAAATTGCAAATTAATTCATGTGGCGCATGGTTTGTTTGAATCTTCAGATGGAGGCAAATTATCTACCAGGGCAGGTAAAACTATATATTTAGAAGATGTTTTAGAAGAAGCATATAAACGCACGCAAGGCATGATTTCAGAGTCAGATATTAAAAAATCAAAAACAATAGTTGAAAAAGTAGCTTTAGGCGCTTTAAAATACAATGATTTAAGTCAACATTATAGTCATAATATTATTTTTGATTGGGATAAGGTTTTAAATCTCAATGGTAATTCCGGACCATATTTACAATATAGCTATGCTCGTGCGTATAATGTTTTGATTAAGTCAAAAACAAATACGAAGATTAAAATAAAGGATATCTCTTTAGAAGAAAAAAAGATTTTAAGAAAGTTATCAAAATTTAAAGAAGTAGTGATAGAATCCGGAGAAAGATTCTCACCCCATATTCTTTGTTTGTATCTGTTCGAGTTAGCCCAATTGTATAATAACTTTTATAATAATTATCCTATCTTAAAGGCAGAAACATTAGAAAAACAAGCCATGAGGTTGAAAATTACCAAAGGTACTGCTAATATCATTAAAATTGGATTAAACTTATTAGGTATAGAAACTTTATCTAGAATGTAAAACATATGGCAGAACAAAAAAAATTTGAATTTGTAGATCAAGAAGAAAAAATATTGGATCTTTGGAAAAAAGAAGATATTTTTGAAAAATCTTTAAAACAGAGAGAGGGAAAAGAAAAATTCATTTTTTTTGAAGGTCCGCCTTCAGCTAATGGTTTACCTGGCCTTCATCATATTCTAGCCAGAGTCTACAAAGATATTATTTGTAGATACAAAGCCATGAATGGTTATTATACCCCTCGTAAAGCAGGCTGGGATACCCATGGCTTACCTATAGAGATTCAAGTGGAAAAAGAATTGGGTTTTAAAAATAAAGATGACATTGAAAATTATGGTGTAGCTAATTTTAATAGCAAGGCCCAAGAATTGGTAAATAGGTATGTAGTTGATTGGGAAAAAACAACGGAACGTATTGGTTATTGGATAGACAATAAAAATGCGTATATTACTTGTGATCCGTATTATATGGAATCTGAATGGTGGTTGTTAAAACAAATTTTTGATAAAGGATTATTAAGCCAAGATTATAAGGTAGTCCATTATTGCCCTCGTTGCGGTACGCCTCTTTCTTCTCATGAAGTAGCTCAAGGATATAAAACGGTAGCTGATCCATCTGTATATTTAAAATTTAAATTAAAAGACAAAGAAGAATCTTTGTTAGTTTGGACTACGACACCTTGGACGCTACCATCTAATTTAGGCGTAGCTATTAATCCAGATTTAGATTATAAAAAATATCGTTTAGGTGAAGATATTTTTATTTGTTTGAATTTACCAGAAGATAAAAAAGATCAAGCAGAATTGATAGGGGAGATAAAAGGTTCTGAATTAATAGGATTAAAATATGAGCCTTTGTATGATCAAAGCAATATGGTAGAAAAATCAGATAAGCTGTATCAGGTTTGGCCCGCAGATTTTGTTTCAGCTTCTGATGGTACCGGCTTAGTGCATTTAGCACCATACGGAGAAGATGATATGAATTTAGCAAAAAAAGAAGGTATCCCTCTTTTGTTAACAGTGGATGAAAAAGGGAATATGAGAAAAGAATGGAATTTACCTGAAAATGCAAAAAATAGATTTATTAAATCAGCAGATAAAGAAATTTTTCAAGATTTGAAAGAAAGGGGACTTTTAATTTCAGGAGATCTTAAAGGCACTACCCATGAATATCCTTTTTGTTGGCGCTGTGATAGCCCATTAGTGTTTTATCCCCTAGAAACTTGGTTTATTAAAATGAGTACGTTAAGAGAAGAATTAGTAAAAAACAATGAAACTGTTCACTGGGTACCAGAATATATTAAAGAAGGTCGTTTTGGAGAATGGTTAAAAGA
>CAYNAL010000055.1:0-5026 GCA_964395555.1 uncultured Candidatus Saccharibacteria bacterium | reverse complement strand
ATTGTTACCTTGCCTTTAGAGCTTGCTGTTTTGGAAGCTTTGCCATAGGATATCACATATTGCCGGGTCGTCTAATGGTAGGACCGCAGACTCTGGATCTGTGTATCTAGGTTCGAATCCTAGCCCGGCAGCATTACAGGTAAATCAGCTTTTTTAGCCCCTGTCATCATTAGTTGGTAGGGCATTTTTAATTGGAATGAAGCCATTTTTTGGTTTTGAATAGAAAGGTTCCAAAGTAAAGTTTCTATCAATCCACGTTTCTGTTGATCATTAGCCCCTTGATAGTCCTTTTCCGCTTTATTAGCCAATAAAAAGACGTTTTTTGTTTGTTCCAAAGTTAATGCGGGTGAAGGATTTTTTTCTATATTTTGAATTTGTCCTTTTATTTCTACAACTTCGTTATTTAGATTTTGCATTTTGTCTTTATAAACGTTTTCAGGGACTAAACCTGATATGAATGTATCAAGAAGCCTGTTTTGTTTGTCCTGAGTGGATTTAAATGTGTTTTGGAGGCTATCTAGGGTAGAATCAATGTATTCGTTTTTATTCTGTAATTTTTGTTTTGCAGCTTCGTACATAATTTCTATAATTTCTTCGTCAAAATGTACCTTTTTGAATATATCAGCTATCATCTCGTCTATATCCTCGGATCTTAAATATTT
This sequence comes from uncultured Candidatus Saccharibacteria bacterium, assembly GCA_964395555.1. Taxonomy (GTDB): domain Bacteria; phylum Patescibacteriota; class Minisyncoccia; order UBA6257; family JAPLYJ01; genus JAPLYJ01. The sequence continues at coordinate 4,364 of CAYNAL010000055.1, read as the reverse complement.
TTTGTGTTCCTCGCAATTTCCTTTGCCATTTGTGCAATAATAATATACATGTCCTTTTTTTGTGGTTGCAGTAAGCATACATCCGCAGTTATCGCATTTCATAAACCCTCTTAATGGGAATAAATGTTTTTGTTGTTTGCTGTGTAATTTACCTTGTAAAACGAATTGAGTTTTATCAAAGACATCTTTGGTTATCAGTGGGGGATATTTGCCTTGATAATAAACACCATTTTTTACCATGATACCGTAGTAGAATGGATTATTTAATATATTATAAATTGTTGATTTAGAAATTTTATTTCCACTTGGATTTCTTAAACCTTCTTCATAAAATTTATCGGCTAATTGTTTCATTGTGTATCCACCGGTAGCATATAATTCAAAAAGCCGGTTTATGTATTTGGCTATCCTATCATTAACAATGATGGTTTTGGTTGATTTATCGTTTAGGTATCCTATGGGGGCTGGACCCGGCCATCCGCCTAACTCTAACTTAGTTTTCATCCCTCTTTTAACATTAACACTTAAATCATCTACATATTTTTTTGCAACATTAAAGTCTAATCCCATCATAAATTTATCCTCAGCAGTATTTCTATAAATCTTTTCAGGTGTCCGTATTTCAGTAATTAACCCACGATCCATATACCAAGATATTATGCCTCCGTCTAGTGCATTTCTGGCTAATCTGTCCATTTTCCAGGTTAATATACCTACTCCATCTAGTTTTTCCACCTTTTTTACCATTTCATTAAAAATAGTTCTGCCAGGTGATTTAGCAGACATGCTTTCTTTGTAGGTAGTAATTATTTCTAGTTGATCTCTAATTACAATTTTAAGCAATTCGTTATGCTGTGATTCTATAGACATTATTTGTCTATCTTCTGATTCAGATGATTTTCTGCAATAAATTATATATTTCATTTAATTATTTAATTGAACAAAATTATATTGATAAATATTAATTTTGTCAATTAATTTCTTGAACATTTAAATTTATCTATTAATCCTTTTCTTTTATTATTAAATTCATTTAATTCTCTACTACTCTTTATATTACTCTTTATACTACTATCTTCCGATATTTCGGATGGTAAGCTTCTGTTATTTCGGATGGGGTCTATTGTTTTTCCGCAATAGTCACGCACAAGCCAAATTTTTCTTTTATGCATATTAATTTCAATTTTAATCCAGCCATCTCTTTTAAGTTCTTGTATGTATTGACTAATATTGCCGGGATTTTTGCGACCTATTTTATTTGCCAGATATTCGTTTGAAGCCCAACAGTATCCGTTTCTTCTACATAATGACTCAATGACACTATAGAGTGCGGCTTTTGCAAGCTTACCATTTTCCATTAACTCAGCCGGGGTTATATACCAGTAATTTTTCATATTATTGATCATTTTTGGTTGTTGGTTTGGATTTGATAAAAAGCAAGGTAAAAGTCGGATAGGGAATTCAAATATTCTTCAGCTTGTTCATGGCTGATATTTATGCCGTAGTGGTCGCAGAAATATGCTATAATTTGCGCGATTAGTTTGTCGGAGAATTTAGAATCTGTCATCTACTATATGAGACGTGTCTAGCGAGGGAGTATGCAGGAGTACTCCGTGATATGTCTAAAAACATAGATAAATAAAGAAGCACTCTATCAAAGAGTGCTTCTTTTGTGCTCCTTTTGTACCCCTTATTTCTATACTTTAACTACAAGTAGAACGCCACCAGCCGTTGTAATCTTTAATGGGAAGTCCCTTCTTCTAAAAATTCCATTTAGATCTTTTATCGCTTGATATGTTAGTTTAGGGTCTTTTTCGATATTTCTAGCTATAGATTCTTTTGACCATCTTGTTCCTTTATGTACCATTTCTTCTTTTCCGTCTTGGTTAATTTTAATTTCTTCCCGTTCATCCCATAGTTTTCTCATTAATGCCAGTTTTATATCACTTAGTATTTTATATTGTTCTTTACCACAAGTTATAATTCCATTTTGTGAATCAAACTCAATTTTTCTTTTACCTTGTGGTATATTTGATTTTTCTATTTTTTGGATAAATTCTATCAATTTGTTTTTATCTCTTATTTCGATGAAATAAAGGGGTGTGCCTAAAACTTCTTCAGAAAAGATACCAGATAGGGGAATAGAATCTTTTATGTAATCTTTTTTTTCTTCATAATCTGTTGGATAGGCATGACCGATTCTATCTTCTATATAACAATTTTTTATTATTTCTTTATCAATTAGTGTCTGAAGGCCGATCTTTACGTCTTCAATTGATAGATCATTTTTGATAAAATCATCTTTGGGTATAACAACAATATTATCTTCTCCGGTATTATACCAAAGTAAATCTTTTATCATTTTTAACAATTTGATCATTTTTTCCAGCATAATCATAATTATAGCATATCTTATTACTACAAAAAAGCTGAGATTATAATATGTGTCAAATCATTTAACTAAGACGTTGTAAAAGGATTTGTTTGTTTTTCATTTCTTTTCAGGTATAATAAAGGTAATAAAAAAAAGTTCCCTCGTGCCAAATCAATGTAGGGATGGTAAACTGTATATATGGTATTAAACAAAACCAACAATCTTAAAAAAGGTTTTACCCTGTTAGAGCTTTTAATCGTCATTGGTATCTTAGCCATCCTTTCCGCCGTAACAATTCTAGTAATCAACCCAGCTGAGCTTTTAAGAAAATCTAGAGATACCCAAAGAATTTCAGATTTAGGTTCCATCAATTCCGCGTTAGGTTTTTACCTTACAAATACGTCTACTATTAGCATGGGTTCTGTTAGCAGCAGCTATTCAGTTACTTCTACCACTTGTTCCTCTCGTACCCCTGCTGTTACCACGTCACAAAGCGTAGCTGGTACAGGTTGGCTCCCTGTAGATCTAGCTACCTTAGCTGTAGGTTCTCCCATATCAAAATACCCAGTAGATCCTAATCCGTCATATACAGGCAACAATCAAAGATATTATGTATATCTCACAGACGGAGCTGGCAAATGGGAAATCGTAGCTAACTTAGAAAGCGCTTACTATACCTCAACAGATGACAGGGAAAGCAAAGACGGAGGCAATGAAAACAGCCTTTACGAAGTAGGAAACAAATTAGACCTCCTTAACACTTCTGCTAATTGTTACTGGGCTTACAATCTTCGTGATGTTGGTCCTGCTGGTGGATTGGTGTTCTACGATCAAGGTTCTTACATCAACGGTTGGAGGTATTTGGAGGCGGCGCCGAGTGACCAGGGTGCAGGCATTGTTTGGCACGCTACACTTACTGGAGACACAGAAGCACACGCAACCGCTGTAGGTACAGGAAATGCAAACACAAATCTCATTGTAGCTTTGTATGGAGCAGAAAATAATGCTGCTAAATTGTGTTCTGATTTAGTAATAAACGGTTATAGTGATTGGTTTTTGCCATCAAAAGACGAGTTAGATTTGATGTATCACAATCTTAAAGAGCAAGGTGCTGGGGGCTTTACCGGTAGCAGTTATTGGAGTTCTTCGGAGGGCAGTGCTAACGACGCGTGGTACCAGGCCTTCGGCAGTGGCTACCAGGACGACGTCAATAAGAACAACACAGGCTATGTGCGTGCTGTCCGGGCTTTTTAACAATTTAACTATTTAACTATTCAACAATTAAGACCAAAGGGGTTATACCCCCTTTGGTCGAAAAATTTAAAAAATATATGGCATTATACTATGTTGTAATTGATATATAAATATAGTTATTTTTTTGCTGGATAATAGTTTTAATATTGTTTACAATTCTGGGTTAAATAGGTTCTAACATCGTTCCACAGCCCCAGCAAAACAGCTTATTATAGAGGGTAAATACATAAAAATATGTTTTATGTTTTTTAATATTAAATTAATATGCGGATTAAATAATTTTAAAGAGAATTAAAAAAGCACCTGTCTGCAGTTTATATATTGACCGCGAGAGAGCCGAAACTCTCACAGATGCATTGTTGTATAATATTATTAGAAAAAACTATCAAGTTTTAATTAAATATATTTTATAAACTTATTTTTTATAATGATGTTTGATAAATTTCTCCAAAAATATAAAAAAGGAAGAGATCTTACGCTTGGCGAATATAAAAGCATCTGGACAAAATTTTGCTTTCTTGATGAAAGCGGAAGTTTGAGCAATCCGAAAGATCCCTTTTTTACAATTGGTTTTATAAAATGTTCGCAACCGTATTATTTACAAAATAAAATTTTATACGAGAGACAAAAAAGAAATTTTTTTGACGAAATGCATTTTAATAAGCTTTCTAAAAATAATATAGACTTTGCTGAATTTGCTATAAATTTACTTTTTATTACTAGAAGTTTATGCTTT
>CAYNAL010000054.1:0-3952 GCA_964395555.1 uncultured Candidatus Saccharibacteria bacterium | reverse complement strand
CGTTGCGCTGATGATCAAGATAAATTCTTGGAATATCATGAACAGATATTCACCTCAAGAAAAAATCAGGTAGCAGATTTGTTTACTTCTGAAAGTTTGAAAAAAATGGCCGGGTCTTTAGGGTTAAATCAAGCTACCTTTGACAGTTGTCTAGACACTAATAAATACAAAGATATTATTTTATCGGAATTGGCTTTAGGCGAACAGAAAAAAATCAATGGTACGCCTACTACATATATCAATGGTAAGCCTTTTACTAACGAAAATGGAGAAGAATTAGGTGCTGTGCCTTACGAAATGTTAAAAGCGCAGATAGAGGCTGCATTAAAATAGATTGATATGAAAATCAAAATATTTTCTTCACCCACTTGTCCCTGGTGTCAGGTAGCTAAAGATTTTTTTAAAGATCATGGTTTAGAATTTGAATCAATTGATTTAACTGAAAATCCAGAAGCTTTAGAAGAGGTAATTGAAAAAACTGGCCAGATGGGCGTACCTGTAATTCAGATAGACGATGAATATATTGTAGATTTTGACAAGAAATTTCTTTTAAAAAAACTTAATTTAAAAGAATAATATGATTTACGATGTGATTATCGTAGGAGGATCAGCTGCTGGTATTTCTGCTGGCATATATTTAGCTCGTCAAAGAATTAATTTTCTTTTAATTTGTGAAAAATTAGGAGGAGATTTACCAAATTTAACAGTTGTTCAAAATTATCCCGGTATATCTGATACTAGTGGTATTGATTTATCTGAAAATTTTAAAAAACATTTGCAAGGGTACAATAGTGAAATTAAAGAGGGAATATCTGTAAAAAATATAATTATTCAAGATGGTCATTTTTTGTTAAAAAGTTTAGAACAAAATCAAGAAGTTTTATACGAAGCTAAATCTGTAATTATTGCTACAGGATCAAAACCTAGAAAACTTAATATAGAAGGTGAGGCAGAATATTTGCATAAAGGATTAAGCTATTGTGCTATTTGTGATGGACCTTTTTTTAATAATAAACGTGTTGCTATCATTGGTGGAGGTAATTCTGCTAATTACGCAGCCATGTCTTTAATGAACATAGCTTCTGAGATTTTTGTGTTAACAGATTTAGATGATTTAGTGGGAGAAAAAACTGTTATTGAATATTTGAAAAAATCTTCGAAAGTAAAAATAATACCTCGTGTTAAAATTGGAAAAATTAAAGGGGAAAAATTTGTAACTGGTTTAGAATATATAGATATTAAATATGGGATTGACCAGACTTTAGATGTTGATGGTATCTTCATATATATAGGCATGGAACCTAATAGTGATTTAACTGATATTTTAGATAAAAACGAGAAAAAAGAGATTAAGACAGACAAAACAGGCAAAACTTCTGTATCTGGTATTTTTGCAGCTGGAGACGTAGCAGATACGCCATATAAACAGATAGCTATAGCCGTGGGCTCAGGTGCTATTGCCGCTCTATCCGCGGTAAATTACTTAGGTCAAAACGATCAATCTCATTAAATTGAATTTTTGTTGTCTGTGCCTTGGATAGACACAGATAATTTGTTATAATTAATAATATAGATATGGATATTAAAAAAGTATTAATGTTGATTAGTTGGAGAGATTTTAGAGATGAGGAATACTTTGTGCCTAAAGAATATTTGGAGAAAAAAGGTGTTTTAGTAGAAACTACTAGTTTGTTTAAAGGTATGGCACAAGGGATAGAAGGGGGAGAAGCATTAGTAGATGTTAAGATTTCTGAAGTTAAAGTAGAAGATTACGATGCCTTGATAGCTTGTGGCGGTCCAGGTATGGTAAAATTATTAGATAATCTAGAATTTCAGAAAGTTGTAAAAGATTTTTTTGTTTTTAAAAAAATAATAGCTAGTATATGTATAGCAGGAGCACTGCTGGCAAAATCAAAAATATTAAAAAATAGAAAAGCTACAGTTTGGTCTTCGGAGATGGACAAGAGCGCGATAAAAATTTTAGAAAGAGAAGGAGCTATTTATCAAAATTTTGATATAGTAGTAGATGGTAATATTATTACAGCCTCAGGTCCGAAAGTGGCTAAAGAATTCGCTGAAGAAATTTACAAGAAATTAATTAATTAAAATATATATAAAAACATGCGTATAGCAATTAATGGGTTTGGAAGAATTGGACGAGCTTTTTTCAAAATGACATTAGATGAAAAAGTAGAAGTAGTGGCTATTAATGATTTAGGTGATTTAGAAAATTTAGCTTACCTTTTAAGATATGATACTGTCTATGGAAGATTTCAAAAAGAAATCAGCGTTTTGTCTGACAAACAACAGATGGGGGAAATAGAAACAAAAGGTAAATTAGTTGTTGATAAAAAAGAAATATTATTTTTTCAAGAAAAAGATCCAACTTTACTACCTTGGTCTGATTTAAAAGTAGATGTAGTGATAGAAGCTACTGGCGTTTTTGCTGACTATGATAAAGCTAGGGCACATATTAACGCAGGAGCTAAAAAAGTTATTATCACTGCTCCAGCTAAAGGTAATGAAGGGCAAAATGGTAGAACTGTGCTTTTAGGCATTAATGATGAAGAAGCTGATCAATTCGAAGTTATTTCCAATGGATCTTGTACTACTAACGCAGTTAGCTCTGTTATTAAAATTTTAGATGAAAAGATAGGAATCAAAAAAGCAGTTTTAAATACTATTCACGCATATACTGCTACCCAAAGTTTAATAGATGGCCCTGTTAACAAAGATTGGCTAAGGGGTAGGGCAGCAGCATCAAATATTTTACCATCTACCACAGGTGCAGCTGTCACAGTCTCTAAGGTTATTAAAAATTTGGAAAATAAATTTGATGGGTTAGCCGTAAGAGTACCTGTCATTTGTGGGTCATTAGCTGATGTTACTTTTGTGTCTCAAAGAGAAACTACTGTTGAAGAAATTAACCAAATTTTAAAGGAAGCTAGCTTAACAGAAAAATGGAATGGCATATTAATGGTTTCTGAGTTACCTCTAGCTTCTTCTGATATATTACAAGACAACCATCCGGCGATTGTAGATTTGTCTTTTACAAAAGTTGTAGACGGAGATTTAATTAAAGTTTTGGTTTGGTATGACAACGAATGGGCATATGCTTGGACTTTATTAGAACAAATAAAAAGATTAAAAATTTAAATATATGGCTAAAGTATTTGTGACTAGAGAGATTCCTGAATCTGGTTTAAAAATATTAAAAGAACAAGGATATGAGGTCGTGGTAGGACCTCGAGAATTAATTACTCGAGAAGAATTATTAAAAAATGTAGTAGGCGTAGACGCTATTTTATCTGTGTTAACAGAAAAAATTAACAAAGAAGTTATTGATGCCGCTGGTGTTAATTTAAAAATTATCGCTAATTTTGCTATTGGTTACGATAATATTGATGTTAAAGAAGCTCAATCTAGAAATATATATGTTACTAATACGCCAGGTACTTTGACTGAAACTGTAGCTGAACATGCCATGGCTTTAATATTGTCTTTGGCTCATCGTATAGTGGAAAGTGATCAATTTACTAGAGATGGAAAATATAAAGGTTGGGGTCCCATGTTACTTTTAGGGGAAGATTTAAACAACAAAACATTGGGTTTAGTGGGTTTTGGGGCTATTGGTCAGCGTTTGGCTGAAATGGCAATCAAAGGTTTTAATATGAAAGTTATATATTACGACGTTAAACCTAATCCTGAATTTGAAAAAAATATAGGTGGGCAATTTGTCAGCTTGGAAGAATTATTGAAAAATTCTGATTTTGTAAGTTTGCATGTGCCTTTAAATTCATCAACCAAACATTTGATTGGGATTAAAGAATTATCACTGATGAAAAAAACAGCGTATTTAATTAATACAGCTCGTGGTCCAGTCATAGATGAAAATGCGCTTTTAAATGCCTTGTACACCTGTCTCTTATACACATCTCCGAGCCCACGAGAC
>CAYNAL010000053.1:0-4130 GCA_964395555.1 uncultured Candidatus Saccharibacteria bacterium | reverse complement strand
CCTTACTCTCATCAGGATGTTGGGCGCAATGATCCTTGTCCCTGCGGTAGCGGGAAGAAATATAAGAAGTGTCATGGGACGTAAATCAAAAATGGTAAAAATAGTTGTCTTTGTGCCTGAAACTCATGCGGATATAATAAGAGAAGCTATGGGTAAGGCTGGCGCTGGTAGAATAGGGAAATATACATTTTGCAGTTTTTCGATTAAAGGTATTGGAAGATTTAAACCAGGTAAAGGGACAAATCCTAAAATTGGTAAAATTGAAAAATTAGAATTAGTTAAAGAAGAAAGGATAGAGATGGTGTGTGAAAAACAAAAATTAAAAAATGTGAGGTTGGCAATTAAAAAAGTGCATCCATATGAAGAAATTGCCATTGATGTTTATTCGTTAGAAAAGATTTAATTTTGTGACAGAGGGAATAATATTAAAAATATGTCTATAGAAAAATTAGAAAATAAAAATAATATTGCAAAGGCAGGGGAAATGTTTGAGAAAGAAAAACCAAAAATCCCTGAAATTTTATATCATGGATCGCGTTTTTCTGGTTTAAAAAAAATTAATCCCAAGGCAGAGAGTATAAGAGATTCTGAAGAAGGATTGGTGGTATTTGCCACATCAGATAAGGCATTCGCTACTATGTTCTTGGGTCCCAGAGCGGATGATTCTTGGAGTACTAAAGGAAGTTTTGGAAAGACATATTATACTTTGATTACTGACGAAGAAAGATATCATAAAGAAGACAAGGGAGGAGTTATTTATTCATTACCAGGTAAACAGTTCTATCAAAACCTAGACATAGGCATGAAAACAGAATATGTTTCAAAAGAAGAGATTGAACCAATAAAAGAGGAAGATTATGCTTCTGCGTTGGAGGCTATGATTTTAAATGAGGTTCAAGTATTTTTTGTAGATGGAGAAACTTTAGATAAATTTAAAAAAGCAATTAAAAAATCAGCAAAAGAAGGGTTAGAAGAAGCATTAAAGATTTTAGAGAGTCTTGAATCTGAAAATCAAAAAACAGGGAGAAACATAAGATCTTTTAGATCGGAAGAAGAAATGGTAGGTGATAAAGTTTAAAAGTGTTATAAAAAATAAATTAGAAAAAGAAATAATTTAAAATTAGTTACAGAGTAATATGGCATATTGGCATAAAAATTTAGCAGCAGGGGGATGGAAGAAGCTTCTTTTAATAGAGCAACTGGGCAATATTGGTAGTGAGGTTTTTAGAGCTTCGCGTTGGCAAAATGAAAATGAAGAAAATTTTAAAATAGCAGTTTATAAGGCTTTGGAATTATTTGATTTAACATTAGACGATTCACGTTGGAAAGGTCGTTTACAAGAAATTATAAGAATTAAAGATGTATTTTGTGATACAGCTTTAAATGAAGGGAAGGTATATAAAACTGATTGGGAAAGTCTTAATCAATATTTCTTTCAATTTGCCTGGGCAGCGAGGGAAGATTGTTAATTTTTTAAAAATATGTCTTACGAAGTACAATTGGAAAAATTTAATGGACCCTTGGATTTACTTCTTCAATTGATAGAAGAAAAAAATTTAGATGTAACAGAAATATCCTTGTCTCAAGTTACAGCTGGGTATTTAAGCTATCTTAGCCAGAATGAAGCAATAGAACCAAGGGATATGGTAGAATTTTTAGTAGTAGCCGCTACTTTAATTCTGATTAAATCCAAAGCTATTTTACCTACCATTGATTTATCTTTAGAAGAAAAAGAAGAGATCATGGATTTAGAACAACGTTTAGTATTATATCGTTTGTTTAAAACAGCAGGCTTAAAATTTAAAGAACAATTAAATCAACCACCATATCTTTTTAGTCGGGAACCTTGGACAAACAAAGTTAGCCAATTTTCTCCGCCTGCTAATGTAGATATTACCAAGCTTTTTGAAGCATATAAGGGTATAATAGAACAATCTAAAGAAGAAGCTGAAGTTTTGCCAGAAGCTAAAATTAAAAGGGTGATAACTTTGGAAGAACGTATTAGTCAGTTGATTAGCAAGCTTTCCGGAGGTCAATCTTTCAAATTTTCTGAGATTACAAGCAAGGCAGAAAAAACAGAAGTAATCATTACATTTTTAGCTATTTTACATTTAGCTAAAGAAAAAATTATTTCTGTTAAGCAAGAAAACAATTTTGGAGAACTATTTATTCAATCAAATATTAAAGATTAAAAATATGGATATACCTTTAGAAAATATTAAACCAATAATTGAAAGTCTTCTTTTTATCAGTGGAGAACCTTTAGCTGTTTCTAAGATATCAGAGGTTTTGAATTTAGATGAAAAAAGTATATTAATTTATTTAACAGAAATGTCTTCTGATTATGAAAATAATAACAGGGGTTTGCGTTTGATAATTGATAATAATAAGGTGTCTTTGGTAACATCTCCCTTAGCTTCATCATATGTTGCAAAATTATCTAAAATGGATCTAGAAGGGGATTTAAGTCCAGCTTCTTTAGAAACTTTAGCTATTGTGGCTTACAGAGGTCCTTTATCAAGAATGGAGATAGATGATATCAGGGGCGTAAATTCTTCATATATTTTAAGAGCTTTATTGTTACGTGGTTTGTTAGATAGGAATATTCACCCACAAAGAGCTAACAGCTATATCTATGCTCTTAGCCATGATTTTTTTAAATTCTTAGGTATTAATAAAGTAGAAAATTTACCTGATTATTTATCATTTTCTCAAAAAGAAATTAAAGCTGATATATGAAATATATAGGTAGATGGTTCGTTTTTATTGGAGCCATGCTTTTGGTAGCTTTTTTGTATTGGTATGGTTTGCATCAATCTTTTTTAAAACAACAATTATTAGAAAGTATTAATAGCGTAAAAAGCAAAGTTGTTTTAGAAGAAATTCCTGGACCTAAAGGATTAAGCGCTCAAGCTGTTTTTTTAAAAGATTTAACCGACGATAAAATCATATATGAGCAAAGCAGCGATCTACATTTTTATCCAGCTTCATTATCTAAATTAATGAGTGCACTAATAATTTTAGAAAATTACCCTGATTTAGAAGCTGAAATAAAAATTAGTCAGAAAGCGATATCTATTGAAGGAGATGCTGGTAATTTAAAAGTTGGAGAGACTTTTACCGTAAGAGATCTTTTAAAAATGGCTTTGATTATGTCTTCTAACGATGCTGTCTATGCTTTAGCTGAAGGAATTGGTATTAATAAATTTGTGGGCTTGATGAATCAAAAAGCTCAGGAATTAAATTTATCTAATACTGGTTTTTTTGATCCTACAGGTTTGGATGAAAAAGGTAATTTTTCTACAGCTCAAGATTTAGCTAATTTAGCAAAATACATTTTAAAATGGCATCCGTTAGTATCTGATATTACGCTTCAGAAAAGCGCAAAGATTTACTCTTTGAATACTAAGGCAGAACATATTATAATAACTACAGACGAATTATTAGAAAAGATACCTAATATCGTTTTGGCTAAAACAGGGTATACTGTTAATGCTAACGAATGTTTCCTAATAATTTACAATTTTAAAGGTCATGATTATGTTAGTATAGTTTTAGATTCTAATGATCGGTTCGGTGATACTTTAAAACTTTATCGTTGGTTGAGTAATTTATTAAAAGAATAATTAAACATGCTTTCTGCTCAAATAATTAAAATACTTTTTCTCATAGTTTTGTCTTCGGTCATTGCTTTTATTTTGACTCCTATTTTTACCAATTTCATGTACAAACGAAAATGGGGGAAACAAATATCAGATGACAAAAAAACATTGTTTTTTCAATTACACGGGCATAAAGAAGGGACACCTACAATGGGAGGCGTAATCATTTGGATGACTGTTTTGATTGTGACCTTTGGCGTAGCTTTGTTTTCTCATTTCTTTGATGGATTTTTTAGTAGCTTGAATTTCTTATCTAGAGCTCAAACTTATTTACCTTTAGGTGCTTTAGTGGGGGCAGCATTAGTAGGCTTAGTAGATGATATCTTGGGAGTTTTGCGTATTGGTGCTCATGGCGGAGGCATACACATGAAATACAAGATGTTTATCTACGGAGCTGTTGCTGCCATCGGTGCTTGGTGGTTTGTACAAAAATTAGGTTGGACCATGGTGCATATTCCCTTTTTAGGA
>CAYNAL010000052.1:0-9575 GCA_964395555.1 uncultured Candidatus Saccharibacteria bacterium | reverse complement strand
GGGAAAACAATATGTTATCAACCCTGGTAAAATTTTAAAAATAGAAAAGATTAAAACAGCTCAAGAAGGAGAGGAAGTTGTATTTGATACGGTTTTGCTTTTAGACGATGGCATAGAGGATAAGATAGGTCAACCATATTTAGAAGATGTTTCTATCAAAGCTCAAATATTAAAATCAGGTAGAAGCGCTAAAATCATTGTCTATCACTATCATAACAAAACTAGGTATCGCAAGAAACAAGGACATCGTCAACAGTTTATGCAGATTGAAGTAAAAGATATTTAAAACTCCTTTTCAGGAGTTTTTTGTTATTCGCTATAAGTTGTATCTTCACTATAACCTTCGTTAGGTTCTAAATCTCTAAAACTAGTAATTTGCTCATTAAAGCGCAATTTAGTTTGACCTACAGGGCCGTTTCTGTGTTTGGCAATGATAATATCAGCGATATTTTTGTCTTCTGCGTTTGCTTCACCAAATTCTTTTTCCCTGTCTTTGCGGTAAATGAATAACACCACATCAGCATCTTGTTCAATAGAACCTGATTCACGTAAATCAGAAAGGCGGGGAATCTGAGGTGAACGTTGCATAACAGCCCTAGATAGCTGAGAACAAACTAATACAGGAACATTTAATTCTCTAGCCATGGCTTTTAAAGATCGTGAGATTTCTGTTACTTGTTGAACCATGTTATCTGTTCTCATACTAGAGTTAACTAATTGGAGGTAATCAACAATAATCAAACCTAAGTTAGCTTGAGTCTGAAGTCTTCTAGCCATAGCTCTCATTTGGATAACAGAGGGGGAAGAAGCATCGTCTATATAGATAGGAGCTTCTGATAGAACAGACATGGCACTGCGTAATAATGTAAAATCATTTATTTCACCTTGGTCGTCTAATCCTTTACCCGTTCTTATTTTCCATAAATCAACACCTGATTGAGCTGCAATCAAACGGTCTGTGACTTGTTCCCTAGACATTTCTAAAGTGAAAATACCTACTCCAATATTTTCTTTAACAGCTGCTTGTCTAGCAATATCTAAAGCTAAAGAACTTTTACCTAAAGATGGTCTAGCTGCTAGCACAATAACATCTGATTTTTGTAGACCTGCTAAATAGTTGTCTAAGCCTCTAAAGCCAGTAGGCACACCTCTTAATAAATCTCCACCTTTGTTTAATTGATCAATTCTTTCAAAAGCTTTAGTAAGATCGTCTTTTAAATGCGTAAATTCTTGGCGTATGGATCTTTGGGAAATACTAAAAATAGTTTTTTCTGCTTGGTCTAACAAGGTATCAATGTCTTCAGATTCTTGCCAGCTTAATTCTGCAATTTCATATGAGGCTCCGATAAGGTCTCTTAAAACTTTTTTTTGATGGATAATCTTTGCGTAATGTAAGATATTGCTAGAAGTAGGTACTTTGTTAACTAAAGAAGTTAGATAGCTAGAACCCCCGCAGGTTTCTAAAGATCCTTTTTCTTTTAATCTGTTAGAAACAGTTAAAATATCAATAGGTTCGTTTTTTGAAAATAATTCTAAAGCTATCTCATATATTTTTTGGTGGCTACCACGGTAAAAATCATCTGCTAAAAGTAAATCAGCTACTTTGGTAATAGCATTTTTGTCTATCATGAGTGCGCCTAAGACAGATTCTTCAGCTTCAATATTCTGAGGAGGTACGCGGTCAGGGGGTAGTGATATATTAGGTTTTTGTTTTTTTTCAGGGTAAGCCATTTATATTTTTTGTATGTCTATATTATTTCCATTGTCTTTTAAGCTATAACCCATTTTTTCAATTTGTATTCTAATTTCATCAGCTTCTTCGTATTTTTTTTCTAATCTTAATTGATTTCTTTTTTCTGCTAAATCTTTAATTTCTTTAGGAATTTCTGCTGGTTGCCAATTATCTAAATCTAAACCTAACACCTTATCAAAATCTAAAATCATCTCTAATGTTTTTTTGCTGTTATATTGTTCCGGTTGTTTTTTGTATTCTTTGATAGCTGTCCAAACAATAGAAAGAGCTTTGGGAAAATTTAAATCATCATTAACCGCTTCTTTAAAATCTTTTTGATAGTTTGAAAGATCTAAATTACCAGAAACATCATTTTTGTTTTTTAAGTTCCAAACAAATTCTCTTAAAGAATTTAAAGAATTGTTAGCAGCATCTAATCCTTCGTAGTCAAACTCCATTTTAGTGCGGTAATGAGCATTTAGGAGAAAATACCTATAAATCAAGGGATCGTATCCTTTTTCAATAAGGGTAGAAAGCGTTAAGCCATTTTCTCCTGATTTAGCCATACGTCCGCCTTTGATAATCAAAAATTCTCCATGAACCCAGTATTTGATAAAAGGTTTGTGGGTGATGGGTTCTACTTGGGCAATCTCATTGGTATGATGTATGGGTAATAAATCAATGCCACCTGTATGAAAATCAATGGTTTTAGCTTTTTCAGGGTAGAAGATATCATTTTCAAAAGCATCAGCTAAGTATTTGAGATTAATGGCAGAACATTCTATATGCCATCCGGGGAAACCTACGCCCCAGGGAGAAGGCCATTCCATTTGTCTTTTTTCATCAGCAGGGGAAAACTTCCACAAGGAAAAATCAGTAATATTCTTTTTTTCATTAGATAGTTCTATGCGAGCACCGCCTTTTAATGAATTATTCAATTGTTCCCAAGACAAACCTGTTAAAACTCCATATTCTTTAAATTTTGATGTATCAAAATATATACCATCAGAAGTACGATATGTAAAACCTTGTTTTTCTAATTCGTTAATTAATAAAATATTTTCTTGAATATGATCTGTGGCTTTAGCAATAATATCAGGCAAAATTACATTAAGTTTTTTTAAATCAGAGAAAAAAATCTGACTATAATATTCTGCTATTTCCCAAGCTGTTTTGCCTTGTTCCTTAGAGGCTTTTTCTATTTTATCTTCTCCAGAATCAGCGTCAGAAGTAAGATGCCCTACATCAGTAATATTCATGACATGCTTTAACTTGTAGCCATTGTATATCAAGACACGTTTAAGCCAATCTGTTAAAACGTAAGTTCTTAAATTACCAATATGAGCATAGCCGTAAACAGTAGGACCACAACTATAAAGTTTGACTGTATCACTAACAGGCACAAATTCTTCTTTTTTATGAGTTAGAGAATTATATATTAACATTAAAAAAGTTTTTTGCTTTTAAGAGTAAAATATAAAATTAGAGAAGGGATAAAAGCTAATGCTATCATGATAAAATAATCATATGGTAAGCCTGTTATCGGAATGTTAACGGCATTCATCTGGAAAGTACCAATAACCAATAAGGTGGGCCAGGTAATGAAGGAAATTATGGTATATGTTCTAGTTAAAACATTAATACGATTTTCAATTAAAGAATTGTTAGTAGCCTCTAATGATTCAATGGTGTCAGCAAAGCTTTCAATGGTATGTTCTACTTTTAAGCTTTCCCCGGCTAAGTCATCAAAATACACTTTGCTTTTTTCTCCGAACATTCTAGGCCCTATACGACAAAGGGAATCTAAAATTTCTTTAAGCCAGCGATAGATACGTCTGAAATCCAAAACATCTCTTTTAATGTGAGCGATTTCTTTAATGAGTTTCATTTCAGATCCAGAGAAAAGCTGACCACTAATTTTACCTATCTTTTGATCAATATGACAGACTTGGCGCATGGTAAAATCTAAAAAATTGTTAACAATGAAAGAAAAAAGTTCGATAGGAGATTCATCTAAATATTTTTTTTCAAAATCAACATAAGCTACTTTTTCAAAAAGCTCTTGCCTCATCTCTACTTGTTGTTGAAAAGAAGCAGTGATGATATAGTCTTTACCTAAAACCACGTCTAATTCAAAAGGTTCTGAAGTTTCTGTTATCGGATTCCAATTAGGAAAATGCAATACTAAAAAAATATAATTATCATAAATTTCTGCCTTAGCACGAGCTGAAGGTACTTTTAATTCTTCTAAGATGAGAGGGTGAATATTATATTTCTCTTTGATTTCTTTTAATTCTTCTTCAGAAGGAGAAACCATATCCATCCAAGTAATCTTGTTTTTGAAAATTTGCATATTGTTTTTTAATTTACTTCCTTACATCTTACCATAGATAGAATAATTGGCAACAGCTAAAAGGGGTTAAAGCTGTGGTTTAGTTGGGGATAAGAGGGGAAATTAGGTAAAAAACGTTTTTTTTCATTAGCACTCTTGACATTAGAGTGCTAATGAGTAAAATAAAACAAGAAAATACATGAAAGACATTAATTTAGCTAATAGGGAATTTGAAGTCCTAGAAGCTGTTATCAGACAATATTTAAAAACAGGGGAACCAGTAGGCTCTAAAATCTTAGAAAAAAAGAGCGTGCCTTTAAGTTCTTCCATGATCAGGCATTATTTTTTTGATTTGACTCAGCAAGGTTTTTTAGAACAACCTCATACATCCTCTGGCCGTTTGCCTACGGATAAAGCCTGGCATGTTTTTTTAGAAAAAATTCTTTTAAATGAAAATATTTTTGATGAAATTGAAAACAGGTTTTTTGCAGAGATAGAGAATTTAACAATTGCTCGCAGAAGGTTTTCTTTAAAAAAAATTACAGATTGGTTATCTGAAAGATCAAAGACATTTAGTTTTTGCTATTGGGATCAAACAGATGATTTATCCAAATCAGGATTAAAATACCTTTTAGAGCCAGAAGGAGAATGGGAAAAGATAGCTAAGGGTATAGAAGAGATAGATGAGAAGATAAAAAACTTAAAAATACAATCAAATGATCAAAAGGTTTTTGTTTTTATAGGGCAAGACAATCCTTTTTTTGAAACAGCTGATATTTCTGTTATGATTGCTCCTTTTGATCAAGATGACGGTTTGATAGGCTTAGCCGGACCCAAAAGAATGCTTTGCGAGGATAATATTACTTTATTACATACAGCTAGAAATTTAATTAAATAATTAAAAATATGGAAGAAGAAATAAAAAAAGAAAATGTAGAGGAAGTCCCTGAAGAAGTAATAGATTTAGAAAAACTATCAGCAGAGTATAAATCTGGTTGGCAAAGAGAAAGAGCAGATTTTCTTAATTACAAAAACGAAGAATTTTCTAGATTAAAAAACGTAGTAAGAATTAATGATGAGATGTGGATGGAAGAATTAATTGCTGTTTTAGATAGTTTTGATTTAGCCCTATCTTCTGAACAACCTCAAGGAGGTAAAACAGACAAAGGTATTTATTTAATCAAATCACAATTAGAATCAATATTAAAAAAGAAAGGTTTAGAAGAAATAAAATCAGATGGGATAATGTTTGATCCCAAAGAACACGAAGCTATAGAAGAAATAATTAGTGATTTAGAACCTGGAAAAATAGTAGAAACATTGCAAAAGGGATATAGCTACAATGGTAAAGTGCTTAGACCAGCTAAGGTTAAAGTGTCAGCAGGAGAAATAAAAAAATAATTAAATAATTAAAAATATGAGCAAGATATTAGGTATAGACTTAGGTACAACTTATTCAGAGATAGCAGTGTTTGAAGGTGGTCAACCTAAGGTTTTAGAGAACAAA
Source organism: uncultured Candidatus Saccharibacteria bacterium (assembly GCA_964395555.1). Taxonomy (GTDB): domain Bacteria; phylum Patescibacteriota; class Minisyncoccia; order UBA6257; family JAPLYJ01; genus JAPLYJ01. The sequence continues at coordinate 4,004 of CAYNAL010000052.1, read as the reverse complement.
GAAGGCGCTCGCACTACTCCTTCAGTTGTAGCCATGTCAAAAAACAATGAACGTTTAGTAGGAGTTTTAGCTAAAAGACAAGCTATCACTAATCCGGAAAATACAATTTTTTCAGCAAAAAGATTAATTGGCAGACGCTTTCAAGATGCTACAGTTATTAAAGACAAAAATCTTTTACCATATCAATTGAAAGAATCTTCTTCAGGCGGGGTAGAAATTAAGATGGGAGATAAATATTACAAGCCAGAAGAAATCTCAGCCATGGTTTTACAGAAATTAAAATCAGATGCAGAAGAAAAAATTGGTGAAAAAATAGAAGAAGCTATCATTACTGTACCAGCATATTTTGATGATTCTCAAAGACAAGCTACTAAGAACGCAGGTGAAATTGCTGGTTTTAAAGTAAAAAGAATTTTGAATGAACCTACTGCTGCAGCTGTAGCCTATGGTTTTAATAAAAAAAATAATGCTAAATTAGTAGTGTATGATTTTGGAGGAGGTACCTTAGATGTTTCCATGATTGAAGTAGTGGGTGTTTCTGATGGGTCAGGTGGATCTGGTGAAAACATTACAGTTCTAGCTACAGGTGGAGATACACATTTAGGTGGTGATGATTTTGATCAAAGAATTATTGATTGGGTAATTTCAGAATTCAAAAAAGACAGTGGGATTGATCTTTCTAAAGATACCTTAGCTTTACAAAGAATTAAAGAAGCTGCAGAAAAAGGTAAATGCGAACTTTCTACAGTTTTAGAAACAGAAATTAACTTACCTTTTATCACATCAAATTCTGATGGACCTAAACATTTAGCTATGAAATTGACTCGTTCGAAAATGGAAGAATTAACTAGAGATTTAGTAGAAAGATCTCTAGAATGTTTAAAGAAAACCATTTCAGACGCTAATGTACAATTATCTGATGTCGGAGATATTATTTTAGTAGGAGGAACAACTCGTATACCCATGATCCAGGAAAGTTTAAAAACTTTGTTTGGTAAAGAACCTAAAAAAGATATCAATCCTGAAGAAGTAGTAGCTACTGGTGCAGCTGTTGTAGCTGGAGCTTTACAAGGAGATATTAAAGATATTTTACTGTTAGATGTTACGCCTCTTACATTGTCTATTGAAACTATGGGAGGTGTAGCTACTGCTATGATAGATAAAAATACATACATACCTGTGAAAAAAAGTCAGATTTTTTCTACAGCTTCAGACAGCCAAACTGCTGTAGAAGTTCATGTTATCCAAGGTGAAAGATCTATGGCCCAAGATAACAAAACATTAGCTAGGTTTATTCTAGATGGTATTCCTCCTTCTCCTAGAGGGTTACCGCAGATAGAAGTGACTTTTGATATTGATGCTAATGGCATTTTAAATGTTGCAGCTGTTGATAAAGCTACCAATCGTCAGCAATCAGTTAAAGTAGAAGCTTCTACCGGATTAAACAAAGATGAAGTAGAAAAATTAAAACAAGAGGCTGAAAAGTTTTCAGAAGAAGACAAAAAGAAAAAAGAAGTAATCGAAGTTAAAAATGTAGCTGAGAATTTAACATATTCAGCTGAAAAATCTTTAAAAGATTCTCAGGATAAGATTCCAGCAGATTTAAAAACAAAAGTTGAAATGAAAATTACAGAATTGAAAAAAGCCATTGAAACTAATGATTTAAATACCATTAAAACAGCTTCAGAATCTTTGTCTGCTACTTTACCTGAGATAGGGAGCTATCTTTACAAGCAAAAAGAAAATACAACTCCTGATCAACCACCTGAAGAACAAAAACCTGATGTAGGTGAGGATAAACCCCAAGACGCAGAATTCAAAGAAAATTAAATTATTGTTGTAGCTTTACGGAGATATGATATAATAGAGATAATTAAAATATTATTATGAATCTTAATTTTTTGTCTCCGCGTAAGAATACTAACAATCAAGCTGTTAATAATATTCCAGCTCAGAATGTTCCTAATGTTGTTTTGCCCCCAGCGCAAAACACTCCGATAAATCAACAACCATTACCAAAGCATAATTCAGATTTGTATCGATTATATAAGATAGCTAACAGAGACAAGTGGTTGGAAATGAAAAACTATTTGATAGGCATTATTGCTATCTTAATTGCTTTGATGGGTTCCTGGTTTTTTAAAGTAGCTGCTTCAGGCCAGGCAACAATGGGTGGATGGTTCTTTTCTTTAGGATTACTTTTATTATTAATTGCTTTCCTACCCATTGTTTTTTTGATTTCTAATAATAAAGCTTTTTACATTTGGTGTTTGATTTTACCTTTTTTCTTAATATTGCCATATATTTTTCAGCTTAATATCTTTTTAATGATATCTTCTGGTCTTTTGGTAGTTATGTTTATCCTCGGTGGCTTGTCCATGAAAAAAGAAGCTGGGAATTGTATTAAATTTCAATGGTCACGCGTTGCTGCTAAAGGTTACAACTGGATTATTTTCAGTATGATTTTGTTTGTAGCAGCGAGCATGTATTCAACGTCTCCTTTGGTAAAAAACATCCAACCATTAGATATTTTTAATAAATCAATAGAATATACCCAAAAAGTTGATTTATCTAAGATAGGTATCAAACAAGAAATTAAATTAGATATGACCGTAGACCAGTTATTGAATAAAACTATCAATCAAGAAAGTCAGGCTATTCCCGAGATTGATATCAATGCTTTGATGGATAAGTTACCAGCTAACTTAAAAAGTAAAATAGTGTTACCTGATAATTTTAAAATTGATGCTGCTAAGCAATTAATTGATAGTGCTCGTGCAGATTTATCTTCAAGGTTAGGTTTGGATTTAACAGGTCAAGAAAAAATATCAGATGCAATTTGGAAATATTTTAGCCAAGCTTTTGTTAAAATGCATCCCATGGTTAAATATCTTTTTTACATTTTAATTGCTACTTTGGTGTATATGGCCTTAGGTTCTATTATCTGGGTTATACGTATCTTATGTTTGTTTGTGGGATGGATAATATTAAATTTCTTTTTAGTGATTCATTATCTTAAAATGGATAATAAAAACGTAGATCAAGACGTTTTAGTTATATCAGAACAAGTTTAACTTTATTATGAAAGATTATTACGACCTTCTAGGAGTGTCTAAAAACGCTACCACTGATGAAATTAAAAAAGCCTTTAATAGGTTAGCTTTTAAATATCATCCTGATAGACCAGACGGAGATGAAAAAAAATTCAAAGAGATAAACGAAGCCTATCAAACATTGAACAACCCAGAAACAAGATCTAGGTATGACCAATTTGGTCAAGCTGGAGTTTCAGGAGCAGGTAGCAACTATGGACCAAATGTTAATTGGTCAAACGCAGATTTTGATTTTGATATTAATGACCTTTTTTCCAGTTTTTTTACAGGAGGAGCATCGCGTCAATCTCATCGCAAACGTTCAGAGCACAAATACAAAGGTCAAGACCAGGAAATGGAGTTAGAGATTAATTTAGAAGAAGCAGCTTTAGGAGCAGAAAAAGAAATATCATTTCGTACATATATTAAATGTGCGAGTTGTCAGGGTAAAGGCCATGAACCTAATAGTGGTTTTAAGACTTGTTCCAAGTGTCATGGAGAAGGGGTAATCAGAGAAACACGACGTACATTTTTAGGTGAGTTTGCTCAAATTACAGATTGTTCTGTTTGTAGAGGTACAGGTAAGGTTTCTGAAAAAACATGTAAAACTTGCGGGGGAGATGGGCGTTTATATGCTACTAAAAAAATTAAAATTAATATTCCAGCAGGTATACGTTCTCAAGAAGTCATGCGTATTAACGGCGCTGGAGAAGCAGGTCAATATGGCAACACTGGAGGTGATCTTTTAATAGTCATTAAAATCAAACCTCACAATTTATTTAGAAGAGAAGGAGATGATCTTTTCTGTGATTTAAAAATTAATTTTACAGAAGCTGTTTTAGGAACAGAAAAAAACATTGTTTTGATAGATAAAAAAACAGTGAGTTTAACTATTCCTGAAGGTATAGAATC
>CAYNAL010000051.1:0-4053 GCA_964395555.1 uncultured Candidatus Saccharibacteria bacterium | reverse complement strand
AATTATCAGAAAAGGAACAAAAAGAATTTAAATTCGCCGATGATATTGAAAGCGATATTGATGTTATTAATAGGTTTACTAATAAATTAAAAAAAATTGCTGCTGTCTATCCAAAAAAGACTGTTCTTGTTGTTAATCATGGAGGTTGTATCAGGACATTTCTGATGCATATTGGGTATGCTAAATATGGTGAGTTACCAGTTAATTCATTTTCAAATGCTGGTTATGTAAAAGTTCTTTATGATGGATCAAATTTTTTTGTTAAAAAAGTTAAAGGGATCAAAAAAACAATTCTTAACAAATAGCTAATTGTGCCTTAAGTATAATCACTTTATTTTTGTTGTCTTAATTGATTAAAGGGGTATAATGGAAATATATAAATCTTAATTTAAATATATGGATAATATTGTAAGCGTTTGTTCTGTTTGTCACCAGCCTGTCTTATTAGAATATTATTTTTGTCCGAATTGTGGTAATAATTTAAAGGAAAAACCAATGACGATTTCGGTAATTACTCAGATTGGTTTTTACGCTTTAGCTATTTTTTTACCACCACTAGGTTTGTGGCCAGGTATTAAATATATGATGAAAAAAGATTTACAAGCAAAACGCGTAGGGTTAATAACAGTAATTCTTACTTTGGTTTCAACCGTTTTGATGATTTGGGGAATATTTTCATTTTTGAATACATACCTTACTCAGATGAGTGGAATGTTATATGGGTTATAAAAATGATCTTTCATATGAAACTACCTTTTTATTAAGATAGTTTTCTGATATGATAAAAATGGATTTAAAATAAGTTATTAATTAAAAATAAAAAACATGAATACAAAAAAATTGTTAGTTATCAGCACTTTGTTAGTTATTTTGATATGGGGTTTTATAATTTATAGAAATATGACTAATAATAGTCCATTGCCTATTGGTGGAACTACTGATGAGTATGGTTGTCTTAGCGCTGGTGGCTATACTTGGTGTCAAACTGAAAATAAATGTTTGCGTATTTTTGAGGAATTTTGCCCTGATGCTGTTTTAGAACTTGCTAATAACATACAGGCAGAATCTGGGGTTTTGCTTTTAGACTCTGGTAGATCAACATTTAATTGGCTTACCTGGGATGGGAGTATTAATTCTGATACCAAAATTACTGGTGTTTTATATTCTGCAGAGTCAGTAAAATTAGCAGATTATAACAAGATTGAAAAATATATGAATGATAATTTAGAATCTGATAAATATAATATGGCTGACGGGGTACAAGGTGGATTGCGTGGTTATTACGGCAATTACATGGTTTGTACTCTTAATTTTGAGCATGCGAAGATGGCGGAGAATAAAGAAGGTTTACTTGAACCAGTGGGAGATAGCTTAAAAGTAACTTTGGAATGTGGTTATTACAATAAAAATAATGTTGAAAATATTATTGTTGAATAACTTATAAGAAAAATGAAATTATCAAAAACAATTTTAATTGGAGGTGTGACCACAATCGTTATTGTAGCTGGCTGGGGAGCATATTTAGCTTGGGATAATTTTAAAGACCAAGATACTCTGGCGGAGACAGTATTGGGTGGATCGCAATTGTTGTTGGAAGAAATGCGAGATCCTAAAACCAAAGCTAACCTTTTGGCTAGCTGTGATAATCCACAAAGGTTTGCAGATAAAATAAAAATTTTAGAAGCTAAAATGGAGCTTTTGGAAGAAGGAAAGAATACTTTAATTGAGGCTGAAAATGCTCCACCGGTTTTACCAGATTTAGTTGAAGAATCAATGAAGGCGGGTAAAGAAAATCAAGAAAAAATATTTGATCAAATGCGTGATGAAATACAAGATGAGATGCGGAATCTTCCAAAAATAAATGGGGATCCGTCTGATGCTGCAGTTGAAAAAGCTGCCAAAGAATATGAAGAATATCGAAATCTACCTGGCTTAGGAGGCACTCCTTCTATTGCTGAACGTGAAGCGATGGAAGCCCTTCCTGGGTTGGGAGACACACCATCTATTGCTGAGCACAATGCAATGGTTGAAGAATTTAGACAAGTAAGAGAGGGTGACATATTGTCTGTACCAGAGTTGTTACCAGAAACAAGTAATGATTTTGAATTACCACTACCAGAAACCGAGGGGATGATTCCGCCATTAGAATTACAGGGTGATAACGAGGTGCCAGAGAGTGAAGTTCCATTACCAGAGTTAGGAGACCAATCTGATATAGATAAAATTAATGGTTATGAACAAGAATTGGCAATAGAATTAGCTAAGTTAAAAGCGACTTGTGATAATTATGTAAAAAAAGAAGCTCCAGCTGCTATTTCAAAAACTTGTCCTGACGCTTGTACCAAATACAAAAAATGTGCTGGCTTTACTGATGGTGCCACTGCTACTGACCAACAAGATGCTTATGATGGTTGTATGGAAGAATGTGCTAAGTGGGCAGATAGTACTAAAATTTGTATTAATAAAAAACCAATCAGTGTTGCCGCTGACTGTATGAATCTCTCTGTTTGCGCCATGGCTGAATACAGTGGAATGCTGAAATAATTTTTCTATTTTGATTGTAAAAAAAGACACTCGTTAAGAGTGTCTTTTTAACTTTCATCCAAAAGCTATTATGTAAGATGTTTGGAAACAAGTTTTGTCATTTCAAACATATCAACAACTGCTTTTCCGCCAAATACTTTTTTCAAATTCTCGTCAGCAATGATATTTCGTTTTTTCATTGGATCCTGAAGATTGTTCTTTTTGATATATATCCAGAGGCTTTTGACAACTTCCGATCTAGGCATAGGACCTTTACCAACTACTGCTGCTAGCTCCGCACTAATGGTCATTGGTTTCATAAACGCAGAATTGCTTTTTTGTGCCATATTTTTTATTAATTTATTTAGATTAGACTAACATTAACGACCTTTTATTACAAGGGAATTATAATATAAATAACTGTAGATAGCAAATCTCATATTTACATTATTAAAATTTTGGATATAATGTTGTACAGCATGGGGGCAAGATATATAACATATGCCTATAAGCAAATCACAGATAAATCAGGGTTCAATTGATTATTGTAAAATTCTTATAACTAGTACCCGTCAAATTTATGATAGTATTGGGAGTATATATTGTCCAATTTTAAAAGAAAAAGTAATTTTTAATGCACGAGGATTCCATCATCTTCTATATGGTCACAATGGGACACCTCGTAATGTCAGCGAAAAGATTTATAAATTGACTCTCTTTCCTCTTGCAATTCCAACAATTAAAAATGCTACATTTATAAACGAAGAACGGGACATAGAGATGAGAATAAATAGAAAAAAGAATGCTCTCCTTAAAAAAGGAAAGACTTATGCACTTATGGCAACGGTTGGGAGAAAAAACCCCGTGACAGTAAGAGTAATTATTTTAAAAATTGGGGTTGGGAAGTTGATGTTCTGGAGTATAATGAAAAATTAAAACAAAAACGCCATCTAATAAGATGGCGGTTTTGTTGTACCCGTTCTTCGGCTTAGGACACGCCTTTGCCGAACAAGGCTTGCGCCCACGGATACAATAGTATTATATGCTTGCAGATGATTGAATGTCAATGTTTGTTTTATGGAGCCTTAATAATAGAAAGGGGATATCTCTTATTTTCTTTTAAATCACTAAGTTGTCTGTAAGTAGTTTTGTGTCTTAATTTTTTTTCTTTTGCTAATTTATTAATTTCTTTTAAGGTAAACCAATTTGATTCTATAATATCGTCTGCTAAAGGATTCTTTTTTGTATTTTTTAATTCACCCCAAAAATTAAAACGGACAGTTAATCCGATCATATCGTCCCAATAGAAATAGTAAATGCTCATGAGGTCTGTAACACTACATTTGTAGCCGGTTTCTTCTAAAGCTTCTCTTTTAACAGCATCAATGAGATTTTCATTAAATTCAACTTTACCAGAAGGAAAATTCCATAATCCTTTTACAGTTTCTTTGGCTTCTTTAACAAGTAAATATTTATCATCATTTTTAATTACTATTGAACAGAGAATATTTACAATTTTTGATTTTTCTA
>CAYNAL010000050.1:0-3360 GCA_964395555.1 uncultured Candidatus Saccharibacteria bacterium | reverse complement strand
TTTAATATTTTTTTGGGGCCGGGGGCAGGTTGACAGGACCATACCCCCAGCTTGTCCAAAATGCCGATAGCTAGAAAGGAGAGCTACTAAATGTTAATTTAGTAGCGAGTATGTTTATTTCCTTACTTCCCCGGTTTTAAGATCTGCTTGTGGCTCAGCATCTTCTCCTACGTCCTGGGTAAACAGGAAGGCTGCTGCGGAAGCGTTACGTACTGCGCTAACGTAAGCCCTCTTGCAGGCCATCTGGATAACTGTGTTGCGGATATCCGCAATATCTGGATTTTCAACCTTGCCGATTATTTGTTTATCGATGTTTGGATCTCCATCGGCAAACTTAGTTCCGCAACCTCCGATCTTCGGGAAGCAAAACCATCCGCCGCCATATTCAGCCTTGCCTTTAATTAGGGCTTCTTTGCCACATTTAGGGCATTTTCTTCCGCCCTTCCTATAGCGGAACTTGCTTTCAAGGGTACTGCAGGAGGCTACGCCACTACCAGCGACACTGTTATCTTTCTTACTATATAGTTCACATGTAATCATGTATTCAACATGCCCTGAGCCCATGTCTCTAGGCAAGTCCTGGCCGGAAAACTTTGATGCCAAGCCACAAACGTTGGCAATCTTTTGTGCTCCAGGTAGCCAAAGCGATGCCTTGGCCGTGTCTGGAATAATACCATAGTCGATTCCATCTTTCAGTTCTCCGGAATCAAGCATGGATTTGATGGCTTCTGTTTGCCACCTAAGATCTTGAGTGCCAGCTAAATATGGATTAATCGCGCTAACAATTATTTCTTTTGTCATTTTTTTATTCTTTCTCCAAAATTAGGTAAACGCTTTAACAGTGAAGATGTTTCGCTTGCTGTTAATAATTTTCCCCATTGCGTGGGTGTTTTACTGGCGATAGACATGACCTTATCCCATGGGATTTTTTCTAAATCCAACTTAACTGATTTACCGTTTTTCGTTTTTCCAATTATTTGATAGGAACAACCAACCCGTGTAATATAGACCGGCTTAGCCAGCTGCCTACCAATTGCCGGATATGTAAAATTCTTCTTCATTTATTTCTGTCTCCTTCTTTTTACACCATCCAGGTATTTTTGCCGGTGGTGAAACTATAAAGCTAATAAAAATCTTGTTATCTGGATCGAGATTACAAACAAGAGCACGTTTTTCATTTTGTATTTCTTGTCCAACATAACGACAATTCCAACAATTTTCAGCCAGTTTCATTATCTAGCCAATCCAAGTTGATCACGTCAAACCCATCTTCGTTTCTATACCTTGGAACCTCCTTGTGTTCAAACTTCCTTATTGTTTTTTCATTGTACTGCTCCAAAGAGATCATGTCAATAAATCTATAAGGGACTTTATTTATCCAAAGTCTAGTAGGTGGTGCGTTCTCGTTATGCGACGAAGGTATCGCCTTCTGAATTAGTGTAGGTATTATTGCTTGGTTCGTCGCGAAACGTGTCGGAAAGTCTTTCTACCACCTCTTTAGGTGGATTAATTCCTACTTCCGTGCAGATTGCTAACAAATCACTGCTGCTAATTGCGGTTGGAGTCATCCATACTTTCTTCTCACTATCCCATTTTAGGCCATGCATTTTAAGTATGTCTTTAATACTAAAAGCATTAGCAAATTCTGCATACCAATTCTCATTTTGGCTCTTAGTATTAAGAATTGGACTACTCTGTTTTATATTCATTTACTTCTCCTTGTTTTTTGTATTTAGTTGGTTCTGCTAATGTTTCCTTAAGTTCATCTAGAATTGGTTTTTTTATTTTGCTTAGATCAATCAAATATGTGCCACCTGAGTTCTGGTCCCTTCCTCTTAAATAAAGGGTTTCTGCTTTGTCATAACCAAAGTAAAGTGGTTTTGCTTTTACATCACCAAACAGTGACGAGTAAAGCCTGTCTTTTGCAGGTACTTGTGTTTTTTTCTTTTTTGTCCTGGACATATGCTCCTTTCTTTTATTTTTGCTTCCAGGTTTTATTGTTTATTATATGGGAAATATTAACTTGGCTTACTTGATATTTTATAGCTAGTTCTTTTTGTGTTCCCCGGCTATTTCTTATTTTTTCTACCTCTTCCCAAGTTAATTTGGCAAAACCATTATTTTCTCCTCGAGCAAGCCTTTCAGGGTGGATTCTGGATCCATTTTTATCTCCATGTGACATTTTTTCTGGATGTAGTCTAGCTGGATGATTATCCCCGCGAAGTATCCTTTCCGGATAGAGCCTAGCACCGTTTTTGTCTCCCCTTGCTGTCCTTCCTTTATTTTTGCAATCTTGGCTGTTATCTTTTAGCGTTCCCGACCATAAGTGTTTGGGATTGACACAAGCCTTAGTATCACATCTGTGTAGGACACATTTTGTTTTATCAAATTCTCCATTTTCCAAAAGATAGGCAATTCGGTGCGCTAAATTTGTTTTCCTGTTTTTGCTAAACTGCCCGTAACCATTTTTATATATAGTTGAGGTCCACATCCAGCATTTGTCGTGATCTGGTTCTCCTTTCTCATTAAGTGGTATATCCACCTTGTTCCAAAACCTCTCTTCAAGTGTCATTTTTAGTTATCCTTTATTTTTATTTTTGGTAGGGTTTGTCAGCAACCATTCCGGAAACAAACAAACCCTACCAAACAATTTTACTCTAAATTTTGTTAGTTGTCAAGCCCTAGTTGTATTTGATTGGCGTTGGAAATTATGATCTCTGGGGCACCTTCATATAGGGTTATTTTGCCAGTAACTGTAATCTTTTGCCCTTTTAAGTCTCCAATCTTCTCGTATACAACACTGCTAGGAAAAGCTACAAGCATTAATGTTCCATCAGTACTTGCAATAGCAACCTTAGGCAACACCCTTACATCAACCACTGTTACTTCTACGGAAACAGTTTTGTCTACATAGATTGACAGATCTTGGCTGCTAAGAAGTATTATCTGCTGACTAAGGTCTGTTTTTGCCTCTGACACTTGAGTTGTTATACTTGAGGTGTTAACAACCCAAGTAGTTGCTTCTTGTTTTTGTGCATCAGCCACAAGCGCTCTTATCGAAGCCACCTGTACTGGTATTGCTCGTCCAAAATACGCGGAGTAGCTCAGAAACAAGAACGGGTTTACCCATCCACAGGTGTAAGTTATTGTTATACCTATTTTTCCAATAGCTTCTACTGTATCAGCTGCAGTGGAGGCAACGTCCCAAGCCCCGGCTTCTTTGCTATAGAATGTTGCGAACCCTGCCGTTTGAGCAGACTCCTCTAGGATGAATAACGAAAAACCAATTATCCCTTGTATAGCAAACCAGATTAACAGAACGGTTACAATTTTTTTCCAGTTTTTCTGAAATATTGAAAC
>CAYNAL010000049.1:0-2892 GCA_964395555.1 uncultured Candidatus Saccharibacteria bacterium | reverse complement strand
CATTCCCATCCTCTCAATCGCCGTCTATATTTATATTGGTTTTAGCCTACAAGCTATTGCCAAAAAAACCAATACAGATAATAGTTGGTTCGCTTGGATACCCATACTCAATTTATTTTTAATGGTTCAAATATCAGGTAAACCTGTTTGGTGGTTTGTTCTTTTACTAATTCCTGGAGTAAATCTTGTTATCTTTATTATTCTCTGGATGGAAATTGCCAAGAAAGTTAACAAACCAACTTGGTGGGGATTATTGCTATTGGTTCCTGGAGCCAATTTAATCGTACCCGGATATCTAGCTTTTGCTAAATAAAAAAAGTTTTAGATGAAAAACCGTCAGTAATATCTACTGACGGTTTTTTTAAACCCAATTATCATCCATTAATATCCTCCAATAACTACAGCTACTTTTCGTTGAGAACAGATCATGTATCTTTTGACAAACTTTTTAATATCAGCATCTGTTCCCAATTTGCAGTCAAAACTGGTAGCTACTTCTAAAATAAGTTTGTCTCTCCGATGCTTTTTGATAAAAGCTTCGGTTTTTAATAAATACGGCTCGATGTCAGGGTTGAGTCTGCCTCTAATACAATTGCAACAAGCACTCTTAGTCTTGTCATAATTGCCAAAACAGACCGGAAAAATATCTTTAAACACAATCTGAGAGACTCTTGTTATCACCTCGCTCTCCTTTCTAGTCAGTCCGACTTTTAAAATATCAAACTGCTACATATATTATATCAAAAATAACAAAAAAAATTAAGTCAATTGATCCAAGATTTTTAGAGAGAGGCTATTAGACAGAGTGTCCCAAATAGCAAAAGAAGGGCGATATGATATACCAGCAATATTACCTGGGTTTACTAATAGACAATTATTTAATTTTTTTAAATCAGGCATATGCGTATGCCCATAAAAAATATAATTTTTTTCATGCGATAAATTTTCAAATAATTCTTTGTCTGGTTTGTGAATAAAATAAACTTTTTGATTATCTATTGTTATCTCTCCGAAAGAATTATAGAAAATAATATTTTTTAATTTATCTTTCTTTTTTAACGCCTCCATTTCATCTTTTTCAAAATCACCATTACCAAATACCAAATGTATTTTACCTTCAAAAGTTTTGCTCATCATTAAAAGTGTTTTTGGATAACAGACATCTCCACAATGAATCAATTCTGCTACGCTATTTTTTTTACACCACAATAAAGCTTTTTTCAAAGTAGTTAGATTATCGTGTGTATCTGAAATAATAGCGATTTTCATATTACCATCATTCTACCTCACTTTATTTTATTTTACTAAAATTTTAAAAAATTAACCTATTATATCTTTTCTCTAAACAATACAAAATGTTGCACTTACTAATTGAGCTAAGTTTACAAATAGTTGACATAAACATGTTTTTTTATTATAACATTAATAACAAATTGTGATCTTTAACAAAAAAACAGAGAGAGGAGAACGATCATGTGGGACCCGTACTCAGAGTTTAAAAAAACAACCCTATCAAATGGTTTGACTATACACGCTTTACACTGGCCTAACCGCCCGTGGGAAGCTATTGGGATCTTGGTTCACTCTGGCGCTGAGCATGATCCAATCGGGTTTGAAGGATTAGCACATTTTGTTGAGCACCTTACCTCAGAAAATGCCAATACCCCAAAAAAAGAAATGAATGCCTATTTTGAAAAACATGGGGGGATGGTGGATTTTGGTGCTACCGGATATCCTTATACCCACTATCGTTTTTTCTTGCCAGCAGAAAAAACTATTCTCGCTAAAGCTTTTTCTATGTTCGGGCATATGCTAATTTTAGCTAAGCTCGAAGATTACATAGAGCGAGAACGTGAAATAATTATTAACGAATTTCATTGTGCTTATCCGGCCAAATTCCAATTTGACTTGGATATGCAAAAACACAAAGCATTATATTCCGATTCCTGGTTGGGACGATTTACGCGACCACTAGGAAATCCAGAATCTATTAAATTAATCACCCGAGAAGAATTACAGTCATACCATGACACGCATTATACACCTGCCAATATAAGTATTGTGGGTGTCGGCGGTATGACACTATCTGAACTCGCAGGAGTTATTTCTGAAAGTCCTTTTGCAACAAGTAAAAAAGGATCAAGGACTCCACTCCCTCTTCCAACCACTGCTGCCACTTTGCCATCTGAAAATCGTTTTGTATTTGAAAGATCAAACCATATCATGATGGCAAAACCAATTGAGACGGGATCGTATCAAAGCGTTGCTAAAATCCCCGGTAACGTTAATATACATGTTATTAAGATCCTGTCAGAAATGGTTAGGGAAGAAGTCTATGAAAAAGTACGCGAACAGCATGCTTGGTCATATTCCACGGGTAGCTCATACCGTAACTTCCGACACTTCTACGAACTTTCAATTAATTGTGACACTTTATTCCTCCAAGCGCTTGAGGGAATAGAAAAAGTTATAGAGGACTGTATCACCTCTATAAAAAACAGAAAGGGATCATTTGAACGAAACAAGAGATGTGCCATTGCAAGTAATTACATGATTGATCCAACAGGAAAGGGTATTTGTAATGACACACTAAGCGATCTCGCTAACTATCAACGGATTATTCCCTTGAAAGAATATGTCCATGATATCAAACGCGTAACAATGGTTGATGTCTGCGATCTGCTCCAATGGCTCAAGCCAGAGCAGAGGTGGACACTAATAGAAAAACCATAAAATTTTAACGGCTGAATTTTTTGCTCAATAGCAACTGGTTCAGCCGTTTTTTAAATTAATGTTTTATTAAAAATTTAACGCAACATTGCTTTAAATACTTTGGTATACATTTTTTCAACAATATCTTTTTGTTTTTTTCCTATTAAAGCATAATTATCT
>CAYNAL010000048.1:0-3047 GCA_964395555.1 uncultured Candidatus Saccharibacteria bacterium | reverse complement strand
GCGGAGCTCGTAAAAACCACCTTTTAATTTAGGTGGTTTTTTGATATAATAAAAACAATAACAATTAAAAATATGGAAAATCTTGGAGAACAATTTTTACATAAAAGGAATCCTAGTCTTCATGTTTCGGATCCTGTAGAGCATGAGAAAGAAAGGAAAGAAAGAGCAGGTGAGGAAACTTCACAAAAACCAGCAGAAAAAATTACTGATTGGTTAAAGGTCATTGAAAAAACTCATACAGGACATAGAGATGATCCAAGGGTGTTAGAAAGAATCAAAGAATCATATCACAAAGAATTTGTTATAAAACCAGAAGATATTTCAGAAGATTATTTTGAAAATCGAAAAAGAATAGCTTCTGAGCGTGGTGAAGATTATGTTGAAATTACTAGAGATGTAATTATCAATGATCAAAAATCTACCTTAGATAATTGGATTAATTATTTTACTTCTCCTGATTCAGATGTTTTTCCTACGTGGGCTAAATACTGGGCTTTTACTAGTATGGTAAAACTTTCTACTTTTGACAAAGAAAAACATGTTTTTGCGAATAGAGACAAAGATACAGTTGCCCCTTTTTCTGACCTTAATCGTGAAGCCTTGGCATATGTTTTAGATGCTATTGTTCAAAAAGCTAATAAAGAAGGAATACCAGTAGCAGAAGATAATCCAGAATTTAAAAAACTATTAGAGGGAGCTAACTTTGGTAAACTTTATGCTTATGCCATTGAGAAAGCAGTACCAACAAAGGAAAAAGGACCACTAAATACTGGAGGGATGTGGATTAAATATCCACAAGGATCTGATCATACGTTATTAGCTAAATCACTTCAAGGTTATGGCACTAATTGGTGTATTGCAGGAGAAGCATCGGCCGAGAGTTATCTTAGAGATGGTAGTATGTATGTTTATTATTCTTATGATACGCAAGGCCAACCGATCATTCCTAGGCTTGCCTTTACGATAAAAGGAGAAAATATCGTTAGAATATATGGGGTCGCACCTGGTCAAAAACCCGATTCAGATATGTGTGATATTGTAGATGAAAAATTAACAGAATTTCCTAATGGGAAAGACTTTCAAAGAGGATCTGCTGATACAAGGAGATTAATAGAGATAGATAGAAAAAATACTGCTGGAGAAGAATTAACTATTGACGATCTCCGTTTCTTATATCAATTAGATTCAAAAATTGAGCAATTGGGCGAAGGAGGAGATCCTAAAATTTTTGAAATAATAGCTACAAGAGATATTAAATCAGACTTTTCTTTAATAACTGGGTATTCCAAAGAACAGATAAGTACAACAGAAGAGGAGGTCTTATCTGGTGAAATTAAATTTCACTATGGTAACCTTGATTTTACTGATTCTGAATGGGATAGAGAATTAACACTGCCGGAAACAGTAAGTGGTAGTCTTAATTTTGAACAGTTAAAATATATTTTACAATATGTTTATAAGACTAATAAAGGTGGGTTAATTTTACCAAAAATAATAGGAGGTGATATTAATCTCGGAAAACTTAGATCTGCCGAAGGATTAACGCTACCAAAAATATCGAATGGTAATCTTAATCTTAACGAATTAGAAGATATAGAGGGGCTGATATTGCCAGAAACAATAAACGAATTAGAGCTTAATGGTCTTCAATCTGCCGAAGGATTAATATTACCAAAAAAAATAAATAATATTAGTCTTAATGGGCTTAAATCTGCCAAGGGGTTGATATTGCCAGAAGTAATAAATGGCTATCTTTCTCTCGATGGCCTTGAATCTGCTGAGGGGTTGATATTGCCAGAAAAAACAAATGGTATTAGTTTAAAAAGTCTTAAATCTGCCAAGGGATTAAAGCTACCAGAAATAATGAGTGGTAGTCTTGATTTAAGTGGCCTTGAATCTACCGAAGAATTAATTTTGCCAAAAATAATAAACGGTGATATTAATCTTAATAGCCTTAAATCTGTTGAAGATTTAATATTACCAGAAACTGTGAATGGCGATCTTGTTTTAGGTAGTCTTGAAAATGCCAAGGGATTAATATTACCAAAAACAATAAATGGCGGACTTTATTGTTTTGATCTTAAATCTGCTAAAGGGTTGACTTTACCAAAAATAATAAATGGTAACCTTGAATTAAATGGTTTAGAATCTACTGAAGAGCTAAAACTACCAGAAACAATAAATGGTCATCTTTATCTTGATGGGCTACAATCTGCTAAGGGTTTGACTCTACCAAAAATAATAAATGGCGATCTTGGCCTTAACGGACTTCAAGATGCAGAAGGATTAATAATACCAGAAATAGTAGAAAATATTAGTCTTAAAAATCTTAAATCTGCTAAGGGATTAATATTACCAAAAATATTGCATGGAGACCTTAAGCTTAATGGGCTTCAAAATGCAGAGGGATTAATATTGCCAGAAATAGTTTATGGTAATATTAATTTAGATGGCATTAGGTCTATCGAAGGATTAATATTACCTAGAGAAGTTAGTAAACATGTCTATCTTAGTAGTCTTCAACCTATTGAGATAGAGAAATTAAGAATAATATACCCTCAATTACAGATTTCGTAGTAAGAAATTTATAAAGGCAAATTCGGTATGCAAACATCTCTAATTCTCATAATCTCGGTTCTAACGTTGTCTACGATTCCCAACTAGATATCGGGTAACTATATCGGGTAACTATATTGCCATCAAACAAGTTCTAACGTTGTTCACGGCGTGAAGGAACGTAACTCTCTAGTTGAGATCTGGGGCAAGTCCTATCATTCTGTGTCGTTCAAGTAGCTTTCGCTCTATAATACAGGTTCGAACAGCTAACAACCCTCGGAGCTCGTAAAACTACCTTTTAATTGAGGTGGTTTTTTGATATAATAAAAACAATATTAAATAATCAAAAATATGAATAAAGGTATTAGTAATATATTAAGAGTTATTATAGTAGCTGTCATCTTAATGGGTGGTATTGGCGGATATATGTATTTGAAAAACAAACAGACTGAACCAATAGTCTGTACCATGGATGCTAAACAATGTCCCGA
>CAYNAL010000047.1:0-5309 GCA_964395555.1 uncultured Candidatus Saccharibacteria bacterium | reverse complement strand
TATATCGTCGATTTTAAAAATAGATGCGAGTTAAATACTGCCTTTAATTACCCGGCCAGAAACTATATTTTAAAAAATGGGACAATTACAAATATTTTTTCTTTAGTTCCACCAAGTTGCCTACCAAAAAGTAAAATTTTTTTAAATTAAGAAAATTAACCCCACCTTAAGGTTCGACCTCAATTTTTTTGAATTTTTATTCACGTAAATCGCCAAAAAAATTGAAGCCGAAAAAGTAGCGCTCTGAGCCTTCATATTCTTTGCCTTCGCGAGTCATTTTGATTACTTTAAATTTAAAAGTTATTGTAGCATCATTCTTTCCTACAAATTGAAGCGACTTTTTTCCTATACCAAGTTCCTCTTGTATCTCTCTGTACACAGCATCTTCAAGTGTCTCGTTTTCTTCTAACCCTCCTCCAGGAATTGCAAAATACTTATCTTCAAAAGATATTAGATTAACCAAAAGAAATTCTTGATTTTTATTTATTATAAGTGCTGAAACTCCCTTCCTGTACATAATAGGTTAGAATTATTTTTATTCATGATAATAATTGTGTCTCTATTGTACCAAGCTAGAACCTATTTTCAAAACAAAATGAGGTAATGAATTCCGTCATGGCACATCGTCTTATCTTCGCCTTGTCCAATTCCGTTTCGTGATTCTGAATGCGGATTCACGCCCGCAGGAGTGGTCTGGGGAGGAATGCGGGCGGGATTCACCCCCATTTCTTTTTCGGAATTCACCGCCTTTAATTTTCTTTGAAAGCAATGTTCTTCTCTGACATTCCAAACGCCTTCGCCCATTGTGGATATATTGCTTTCAAATTTTTTGCCAAAAACTCTTCTCCGTTTGGGTCGGCCAAAATTTCTTTCATATAATCCTCTGTTGAAGCACCAGCAGGAAGTTTCGACAAATTGTCTTTCATAGTTGGATATTTGGCCGCCATTGCTTCAAGAGTTTTTGGATTCTTTAATCCGGTGGTTATTGAACGAAAGCATGATTCAATAACTTTGCTTTGCATGTCGCTGAAGGACGCATATTTTTTGCCCGATTCAGTCGGATCTGGAGACATTCCTTTCGTTTCAGAAGTAGTTCTGATACCAGAAATTTCTTGTCCTTCACTATCAGTAAGCGGTTGTGCAAGCAAAACCCCTTCTTTATTAAACTTTTGACGATTTTGCTCAGCGTATTTTTGCAAAATCGGCAAAGCTTTTTCCATTCCTTTTTCGCCAAGATACAAAACGATACGGTCTTTTTGATTCATAATTTGACCGATTTCCGATGGACTCACTTTAGAAACATCTGCAGTCTTAATTTGAAAACCAAGTTTTTGTAATTCTGGGTCATTATTCAATTGCTCAATCACGCCTTGATAAGTAGGCAATATGTCGCCACCTTCGCAATTGAAATATACTCGATATTTTGTTGATTCGCGCTCGGGCTGCTTTAATTCGCCAGTCTGTTTATCAAAATAATTTGATTCATAATATAACCAACCATTCTCGTAAAAATATGGCGTTGTGTATCTTTCTTTATCGGCGAAAGTTCCGTCCGCCTGTTTTGCTTTTACAGTTTCCTGTTCATAACCCAATTCTTGCTTATGGTCTTGCTCAAATTTCGGTCCCGCCGCAATCCATTCTTGATTGCTAGGGTCTTGTAACCAAGCATCAATTTTTTTCTGTCGTGCTTCTCGATAACTTGCCATATCGAGAGTGCCGTCAGGATTGACTTTGTAATCAACTCTCCTCTGTAAATTTATACTTTTGCCAGTTAAGTGGTCATAAAACCTTCCGCCATATTTAGCCCAATCTTTAGTTACCTCCAAAATTTGTTTTGCTTTTTCATCGTCAAATAAATTTTTTCGCTCTATAGGATTTTCTACACTACCCTCAACTTGCTTCGGCTGTTCCACAATCGCCTCTGTTGATTGCTCGATTTGCGGAGCAACTGGCGTTTCTTGTTTAACTCCAAGCTGTTCGCGAAGCTCTCCTAATTTTTGCGCGTCTTCCGCGCCTCGCTTTTTACTCGCCACCTTGCCTTCTAGTTGTTGAAATAATCCCTCAATTCTTTTGCGATCTGTGAAGCCGCGCCCATCGCCGGGGCCGAAGCGAAAAATACTTTTTCCGTCTTCGTCGGAAATTCCGCCAATATCTTCTACAGTTCCATAATCCTTATTTTTCCAAAAAATTATTAACTGATCGGGATTTCCACTAAAAACAAATTTGCCTGATCTATCGTAAACTTCTACAATACCAGAATTTGATACAGTATCGAGCGAGTCTTCAACTTCTGCGTTCTTTGGGCTTTTTACCTTTAGTTGTTCTTTTTCTGCCAATTTTAGCTCATCTTTTGGAATTGACGGGTTTGGTTGTGGCTGCCTTTCAAATTTCATAAATTTAATTTATTAATTTATAGATGCTCCCATCAAGGACTTTTGTAACTTTTACGAGTGTTAATGTCGGGTTTTTATTTTCTCTCAACTCTATTTTAATAAGCGTGTTATTGGTGCCCGGGGAGAGACTTGAACTCTCACAACCTTACGATTACACCCACCTCAAGGGTGCGCGTCTACCAATTCCGCCACCCGGGCTAATTAATATGCCTGCCTCGCTGGCAGGCATATTTTTATTCTTCTACTATTTCTTCTACAATCTCTTCTTTAGGAAGTTTGATTGCTTTTGCTTGTCTTATCTCTCTTTTAAGTTTCATTCTAGTTTGCCTTTGAGACTTGTTTCTAATGTAATAGAGTTTAGATCGTCTCATGCGTGATTCCTTAATAATTTCTATTTTTTCAATCTGAGGGGCATTTAGGGGGATAGTCCATTCAATACCTACGCCAGATACTATCTTTCTAATAGTAATCATGCTACCTATCTCTTGACCGTGTTTTTTGGTAATAACTAAGCCTTCTATTGTTTGGTTTCTTGTTTTTTCTCCTTCTTTGATTTTTTGAACCAAACGAATAATCATACCTGGCCTGATTTCAGGCAGATCTGATCGCTTATATTTATCTTCTAATTTTTTGATAATAGGATGAGACATAAATAATATGTAAAATTTGTTAAAATCTAAATTAGCATCTTTTCTAATTTTTAGCAATAGCTATTTTTTTATGATATAATTTAGATATTACTATTTAATAATATTTTAATTATGAATGAATACGCACAAACTATTAAAGCAACTAAAATTGCTTTGCCAGCAGTGGTAGGACTTTCTGTTTCTAAAAATATATCTCAATTAAAAAGTGAATATCAGAGTGAATTGACGCAATCAGATTCTTTGATTTCAAAATATTTAGCTAAGCCTGGAATTATCGATGATACGGGCATGGTAAAGGTAGCAGGTTGCTCTGGATTTTTTGTAACTAGCGATGGATATATTTTAACTAATCGTCATGTAGTGTGCGATGCTCAGGCAGAATATCAGATGGTTTGGAAAGATCAGAAATATCCCATTCGGATTTTAACAATGGATGAAAAAAGTGATATAGCTGTTTTAAAATGTGAAATCAAAAATGTACCTTATTTAAAATTAGCTGATTCTGATAAATTAGAATTAGGACAAACTGTTCTAGCTATTGGCAATGCTTTGGGGGAATTTCAAAATACAGTTTCGCGAGGAATTGTTTCTGGTCTTTCTCGAGAATTAAAAACTGACGATCAAGAGGAAAATAATCAAAAATTTTATGGTATGATTCAAACCGATGCTGCTATTAATCCAGGAAATTCTGGAGGGCCTTTAATTGATTTATTTGGCAGGGCTATTGGTATCAACGCCGTTACTGTATTAGATGTAGAAAATATCGGTTTTGCTATTCCTATCAACCAAACCAAAACAATTTTAAAAGAATTGTTAAAAGGTAATTGGTAAAATAAATTTTAATTCGTGTTAACTAGTACCGCTTGGATAGCGATTCTTTTGCTGTTAACACCTACAGGCCAACAACTTTGTAAAATAATGCTAGATTGTTTTGGTTTTTCAAATAAAGTTTCAGCTACTTTTCCATCTTTGATATTTGGTAAAAATATTTCTTTGTCGATCACTTTATAGACTAATGTACGACCTTCCCAGAAAATATAAAATTGATCACCGTAGCTTAATTGGCTTAAAAGAGAAAAAACTGTTTTGTATTTTCCTGGAGCCCAAGCAAAATTAGCGCTATGTCCCAGAATGATAGCATGGCCTTTGCCAGGAGTATCTGAACCAGGATAAAGCACTACACCACTGTTAAGTTTTTTATAAATGGTGTTTGAATCTGTTGTATTAGACTCAATGATGGGAGCTACAATTTTAAATTTAGGTATTTGTAAAATATTTTGATTTAAAGCTTCAGCTGGGATATTTGGCAAAGGATCTTTTGATGCAATCTCTACTTCGGGTTGTTTTTTAATTTCAGTTTGAGTGCTAGATGGAGTTGTTGTTTTTGTAGATGTAGTAGTGCCAATATTTTTTTTAGTTGGAGTAGGTGTAGTTTTTATCTCGGTAGGGAATAGGTTAAAATCCCAACCTGACATGATGGTATCAAAATTAGTCACTTTCTTTTTAGCAACAACTTTTTTAGGCGTAGGTGTAGCAGTAATAATAGGTTGTTCTATTTCTTTATCTTCTGATTTATCTCCAATGTTTTGCCAAAAATTTAATTTAGGTGGTGTAGTAAGCGATTTCCATATATTTTTTGGTATGTTTTGTGCTTCATATCCTAAGATACTAAAAACTGCTCCTCCGCTTACCAAGAGAAAAACAATAACGAAAATTAAAGCAAAAATAATGATAATTATTTTTGGGCTTATTTTTTTGTTAGTTGACATGTACGATTAAATATTTTGTTATATTATAACACAGAGAGAAAATTTAGGCAAATATATTATAAGCCTAATATATTGATGCTTGCTTTTAAAAGTGTTAGAATAGTAATAGGAAATTTAACTCAATTAAGTAAGTGCAACTTTATTTGACATATATAGGTATTTATGATATAGTTTTTGGATAATAATTTAAAAAATTAAATATGTTTAATTTAAATAAAAATATGAAAAAGGTCTTTTTAATCAGCTTATTGGCTTTGGGCTTAATAGCTTCTTTTACTATAGCTCATGCTGCTGATCCTATTCTTATGAATCCTGTAGGTCCTAAAACGTATTTTGGTTCTGGTTACAATTCCAGTAAACCTGTATATTTTGAACCTCAATATGTTTATCCTAATGCTAGCCGTGTTCAAATAGCATATGATGACCCAGAAGATAATTGGAGTTATAAATTTTTTGAAATATCAGGTTTTGGTAGCACGATTAAAACTACTAATTAT
>CAYNAL010000046.1:0-5091 GCA_964395555.1 uncultured Candidatus Saccharibacteria bacterium | reverse complement strand
TGCAATGTGTCTCACATGAGCAAATTGTAGAACATCGCAAAGATGAATACTACATCGCACTTCGTAAATCGCAAGAAACATTTAAAACCAACCATGACACTATCGCACCATGGCTTAATCTTTATCTTTCAGTCATTAAGGAACAAGCTGCAAAAGCCCTTTCTTACTTGGAAGAGGAAAAAATTGAAGACATTCTTTCTCATAAGCAATACAAGGTATGGAAACATACCTTAAATGTTGATGAAGCAGCCCCAAGAGAAATTGTAAAAGCAACGAATATCGCGCTCGGAACAGTTCGCCAAGCATTGAATCGCTTAATGGAACTTAAAAAAATCAAACGAATTGGGCGTGGTCGAAGTACAAGATATGTAAAAATATAAATTGATTTTGGAATCGCCTATAAAAACGGTTGATTAAAATTTAGTATAATTAATATACTAATTCCTAATCAATCAAAATAAAGATTTTCCCAAAAAAATCCTAATTCTTTATCTTAAAAACTTGAAATGGCTCCAATTAATAATCGTGCTATCTATTTTAGGTCTATAATAAAGCTCATATGACGCTGTAGTGTAAATTAATTACACTATCAGGTTATAAACTGTATTAGGCTATTTAGAATATCATGATTAAATGGATAAACACGCACGGCTATTTTGAATAAGCATTTATTCTTCTATTGGCTAAATCAACATATTTCTTTTCTTTCTCAATACCAATCCAATTTCTTCCAAGGGCCTTTGCGACAATCGCAGTGGTTCCACTCCCCAAAAATGGATCTAGGATTAAATCGCCTTTTTTACTAGAAGTTAACACTACTTGCTGAATAAGTTTTAAAGGTTTTTGGGTAGGATGTAATTTTATTCCATCTTCACCCCTTAATCGTTCATTCCCTCTACAAATAGAAAAATTCCAATCAGTATCTTTCATTTGTTTATCTCCATTCATCTTTTTCAAAAGCTGATAATTAAAAGTATATCCTTTAGCAGTTTTATTTTTTACAGCCCAAATCAAAGTTTCATGATTATTTGTAAGTCTTCGACAGTTTAAGTTCGGCAAAGCGCCAATCTTTACCCAAATAACATCATTCAAAAACCATAAACCTAAGTCTTGCATTATTTTCCCGACGCGAAAAATATTATGATACATTCCAATAACCCAAATTGTTCCTGTTGGTTTTAAAACCCTTTGGCATTCTTTTAACCAATTTTCAGTAAATTTATCACATTCTTCATAGCTTTCAAAACTGTCCCATGCCTCGTCAACTGGGATTATTTCTGAACCATCAGCTCGTTTTAACCTTTTCCCCTTTGGCAATTGTAAATAATATGGTGGATCCGCAAAGATTAAATCAAAAATATTGTCAGGAAATGTTTTTAATATCTCCAAACAATCCCCATGAAAAATTTTATTAATATCTCTAACCATTAAAAATTTTTTATAATTAAATGTTCAACTTCTCTATTGTTTCTCCCTTTTACATTGTATAAATAGGTTTTATCAAAGCTAGATATTATAATCTTAGATTTATTTTTATATAAATTTAAAATAAATGGAGTATTTTTAATGATTAAAATAAATTTTGCTTTTGTGCTATACAAACACCGAGCTAATCGCTCTTGATCTTTTTTATCAAAAGATGCTTTCTCATAATCATTAAAGTCTGTATCGTATGGTGGGTCAAGAAATATAAAATCCTTTGATGTAAAATTATTTTCTTTGAATATATCTTCAAAATCTTTGTTTTCAATTTTAGTACCCTCGAATAAATCCTCTATTTCATCACTCAAGATATAGCTAATTTTACTCCTAAAATCTTTAGAGTTATAAGCAATGCCACCATAAGGGATATTAAAATGTCCATCTGCGTTAAAACGGAACATTGAAGCGTAACAAAACTCTCTTATAAAATAATAATTTGCTATTTTTTTTGCTAAAGAAGTTTTATATTTATTTCCGTTAAAATTCATCACATCTCTAAAATGCATGTAAAAACCACTACGGAATGCTGTTTCAATATTTTTTGTAAGATCCCCGTCGCCAATTTTGCTACGCTCTTTTTCAATCTTTTTAATTCTACCAAGTTTAGAGATAAGATTTGATATAATCTGTTTCAATAAATTTGTATCATCAAGGCAAAAATTATTATAAAATAAACCATTAAACTTCTCTTCCTCTGCTTTAAAATATTTATTCACTATTTTTTCAAGGTTTTCTTTTGTAATTTTGTCATCTTTAAAATCGGCGTATAGTTTTGTTATTTTATCTTCAAAAATACTAATATACTTTGGTATTTTTTCCCAATTATCAACATAATCATTTAAAGCTTTTTTAAATTCTTTCTTATTTTCTTGACCTTTTATAAATTTATAAAAAATAATCAATTCTTCACATATATCATTTATAATCGCTTTTTTGGGTTTTAGTTGAAAAAATACAGCTCCACCACCAAAAAACGGCTCAATATAACGTTCATATTGGGGAATAAAATCTTTTATATATTCAAACTCCCTTGATTTTCCCCCAGGCCATTTAATAAGTGGTCGCATAGTAGATTATCCTAAATAAATTTTTTTAATTGAATCTAACGAAGTTTTAATAAGACCTGCTTTTTCTTTGTAAGCTTCAAGTACAATATTATATCCTTCATCAGATTTACATACAAAATCCCAAAAATCTTTTCCAATTAAAAGTTCGTCATCTGCAAAAAACTGACGTACACGCTCTTGTCGCCATGGTTCACCCTCGCCAAAACGATTATAAGCAGTCGCAAAAAATAGTTTTATCTTTACATCGTTTGATAGAGTATTTGATAAAATCGCAAATTGCTCTAGTAAAGCTTCTTTTTCTGACCGAGCTTTTTTATTATCAAGATCACCGCCTATTTTAAGCTCAATCAAAAAGTTTTCACCTGTATCCCTGTCAATTAGATAATAATCGCTGTCATGTCTTTTTGTTGAAAGTAATTGTTCTATTGGTTTAATTCGCAAAAATTGATAGTCCTCTGCGATTGGTGGAGTAATTTGTCGGCGTTTATATTTCTCTAACAATTCCGCTATATCTTGAGTTTGCTTAAGGCTAAGAGGTCCTTCAACATTTTGTTTAACATCATAAAACAATTTTGCAATATTAATTGCCATTTTTTCTAACATATTCCCCAAAGAGCTATCAAATGAACGAACAAGAGCAGTATAATATTGTATCTCTGGTCCAAGAATGGCAATAAAGACGTTATGAATTTTCATATTTAAGGTACCCCCAGGATCTTCTATTTCTCCCTCGTGTCTACCTTGAAAACCCACTGCAAATGATTCTACGGATGCGTAAACAATTGATCTTATGGCTTCTTTTTTATCTAATGTATTTTGTGACATAAAAGTAATTATTTCATTAAATTGCTAACAACCTTACCCTCAGCTCATAGTACCAGTTTTATACTCCCAGTATAGTATAATAAAAAAGGATGTCAAAGATTCACATCACATCATATAAAAAAACACCATGGACAGACTTAGTTAAATGATTTGACGCAAAACGTTAAAAGGGCGTATAAAAAACAAAAATCCTTTACTAAAGAATAGTAAAGTCAGATATCTTTCATAATCTCTAAAAATATGGTGAAAAAATCCCATTACGGTGTCATGGTTAAATGATTTGACACGGATACAAAAATTAAAAAATAGTTATTTTAAAAATAAATTACCAAACAAGGGTCTAAAAAAATTTAAATTAAACAATAAATCAATTATTACCAATCTTTCAACCTTCCTTAAAACTAAAGTAAGTCTATTTGTCTCTGAATCAATCCCTTGATTTCTTCAACTAATTTTGCTTTTGCCCAGTCTTTTTGAGAATCAGTCAATACTTCGCCTAAGCCAGCTAGAATATTTTTAGAATTTACTTTATTTAAAAATTTTAACAAAAACAAATAAAATTCTTTTGGTTCTTTTCCGGTTCGCTGTTTAATAATTTTATGGTTGATCTCTCCTGCATGTGGGCCACTTAAAAAATAATGAATGTCGAATAGATCTCTATTAGCTAAACTTGTTCTTTCGGTAGCAGCAATCAATTTATGAGCAATCATGTCTTCTATATCAAGAACTTTAATAGTTGTTCCATAAAATGGGATTAGTTTGTAATGATTATAAGGATTATCTCTGGTAGACACTTCTACTTTTATATTAGCCAAACCAGTACCATAGCTGATTAACCAAAATAGCGTATTGTATTTTGTGCATTGGTCTTTTATTTCATATTTAGCGGAGAGTAATGATGACATTTTTTCAATGAATGTTTTTAATTCAGGTGAATCTTTTTGAAAATCAGCAGTTAGATCAAAATCCAAATCTACGGAAAATCTAGGTAGATCGTAAAAAAGCATGGCAGCTGTTCCCCCTTTAAACCCTAAGACAGGGCTTAGGGTACTATTTTTATAAATATCGATTAGGATATTAGTCAAATTTGTTTTATGTAATGTGATATTAAGCGCTTTCATTTGTATTTTTGTCTATAAAATTTAAAATAGTTTTGTTTTCATTGTAAACTTGAGTATTTAATTGTTTCATAAAAACCCAATCAATATTCCTTAAGTTATCAAAATATTCATCTCCATCTAAATATAATTTGTCGCAAATAGCTCTTTCTGGAGAAGCTAATTGAATATTGTTTTCATTTCTAATTCCCAATGGATTTAATAAAATCTCATCTTTGATTTTACGATATATGTATTTTTGAGAATCTAACTCTATTTCTTCTGATCGGTTAGAAATAGCATATATTGATGAGTAAGGTTGAAAAACAATTCCTGCTTTCTGCAAAATAGTATACAAACTTAAATAAGATGGACTCCTATATTTATTAGCAAATTCTTGTTTGGAATAATCTTTGGATAAGGAGTAAATACCCTTCGAGATTCTGAAAATATCGCCTTTTTGAATAGCATATTTTAATGCTGACCTTAATTTTGGTCCTGTGTATCCTGCTACTGCATTGTTTAAATCGGAAAATCCAAAAACAGTTTGGTCTATTTTTTTTGATTTGATGAAATCTTTGATAAAGCTCATATGACGCTGTAGTGTAAATTAGTTACAC
>CAYNAL010000045.1:0-2644 GCA_964395555.1 uncultured Candidatus Saccharibacteria bacterium | reverse complement strand
CAATTTATTTAGAAGAGAAGGAGATGATCTTTTCTGTGATTTAAAAATTAATTTTACAGAAGCTGTTTTAGGAACAGAAAAAAACATTGTTTTGATAGATAAAAAAACAGTGAGTTTAACTATTCCTGAAGGTATAGAATCAGGGTCTGTCTTAAAATTAAAAAACAAGGGCATTAAACACATTAACAGCATTGGTCAAGGGGATCTATATGTTAGAGTTAAAGTTGATACACCCAAAAGAGTATCTCGTCAAATGAGAGAATTATTAGAACGTTTAGAAAAAGAATTATAATTAAATTTTAAAAAAGTGCCTAATCTTTTTGATCAAAATTCTACTGATATGGCTGCGCAAGCGCCTTTGGCTGAAAGAATGAGACCGCGTGATTTTAATGAATTTTTAGGTCAATCAGATATTATCGCGTTAGGCAAACCTTTAAGAGAGGCGATAGAAAAAGATACATTACAATCTGTGATTCTTTGGGGTCCACCGGGATCAGGCAAAACTACTTTAGCACGTATTGTAGCTTTAAAAACTAAATCTCAATTTGAACCTTTTTCCGCTGTTACTTCAGGAGTAGCAGATTTACGAAAATTAGTTTCCGCTGCTAAACAACGTCATCTTCTATATAAGCAAAAGACAATTTTATTTGTAGATGAGATTCATCGTTTTAACAAAGCGCAGCAAGATGCTTTTTTACCTTTTGTAGAAGATGGTACGATTATTTTAATAGGAGCTACTACAGAAAACCCTTCTTTTGATATTATTTCACCTTTATTGTCCCGTTCTTTAGTAATAGTTTTAAAAAGTTTGAATGATTTAGAAATGGCTGAAATATTAAAAAAAGCTTTGTTAGATAAAGAAAGGGGATTAGGCAAATATCAATTGTCTTTAGATGAAAAAGCTTTTAATAGTTTAATTAAATTTGCTAATGGTGATGCTCGCATTGGTTTAAATGCCCTAGATTATATTATTATTAATGCCCCTTCAAATTTAAAAATAATAGATGATGCATATGTAGCTTCTGCTTTGCAAAAAAAGATTTTAAGATATGACAAAGACGGAGAAGAGCATTACAATACCATTTCTGCTTTTATCAAATCCATGCGTGATTCTAATCCTGACGCTGCTTTGTATTGGTTAGCACGTATGGTATCAGCTGGAGAAGACCCTCGTTTCATTGCTAGAAGAATGATAATTTTTGCTTCAGAAGACATTGGTAACATTGATCCTAAAGCTATTATGGTAGCTACCAGTGTCGCTTACGCCGTAGAACACGTAGGTATGCCTGAAGCTCAAATTAATTTAGCTCAAGCCGTTACATATTTAGCTTCTGCCCCAAAAGACAATGCTTCGTATCGTGGATTAATGGAAGCCCATCAAGATGTAAAAGCTTTTGGTAATTTACCAGTACCTATGCATTTAAGAAATGCGGTTACTAATTTAATGAAAGATTTAGGATATGGCTTAGATTACAAATACGCTCATGATTTTGAAAATCATGTTAGCGATCAATCTAAAAAAGATTTACCCTCAGAATTAGAAGGTAAAAAATATTATCATCCTAGAAAGCTTTGATTTTGATATTATTCTAATATCTGGTAAAATGTAATTAATCGTTTAGGTCGAAAATAAATACGTTAAAAAATAAAAAAATATATGAAAAAAATTAGTGAAATTTTTAAATCAATTTGGTCCATCTTTGAAGGTAATGCAAAAACCTTTATCTTTATTGTTTTAATGCAGATAGGTATTATGATTTTAGTAGGTATTATAGGCTTTATATCAGGTTTTGGTGTGATAATGGCACAATTAGTAAATAGTCCATCTTTAGAAAACTTTAGTTTAACTGGTCTTTTAGCTATGCTCCCTGTGATTTTGATTTTAGGTATAGTGGTAATGTGCGTAAGCCTTTGGACTTCTTTTGCTTTGTATTATGCCGCAGAGGACAAAAAACGTAGTTTTTCAGAGTGTCTTTCTTTGTCTTGGAAATCTTTTGGCTCTGGTTTAGTTTTATCTTTTTGTTTAGGTTTTATTTTGATCATTGGTTATATCTTATTTATCATCCCGGGTATTATTTTATCAGTTTGTTTGTATTTTGCTTTACCTGTTTTATTATATGAAAAAGTTGGAATTTTAGAAGCCATGAAAAGAAGTATGGCTTTGGTAAAAGGATATTGGTGGTCAATTCTTGGTAGAGTTTTGCTTTTAAGTTTGTGTATGGGTTTAGCTAATTTTATTCTTAGCATTTTCGGCTTATCAATCGTGGTTCAAATTCTAATGACTATTCTTTTACCCATCTTTACCTATGTTCTATATCAAGATCTTTTGTCTTTGAAGGGTAAGGTAGCCAAGGAATCTTAAGCATATGTTAATTGTAATCTTAATTCTTTTAGCCATAAACCTAATAGGTTTGTTGTATTTTATTTTTAAACAACAATCTGGTAAAAAAAATATAGATGATTCTCAGAATCAGGCTATCATGAATTTAGAGAGGAGATTGTCTGACTTGATGATTAGTCAATTAAATGTGGTGCGTTCTAGTTTTGATGGTACCTCCCGAGCCATGAATGATCAGATTAGGAATTTTACCTTAGAAGCCACTCAGATTAAAGAAGAATTAAAGCAAGTTAAATCTTCAGTTAA
>CAYNAL010000044.1:0-14949 GCA_964395555.1 uncultured Candidatus Saccharibacteria bacterium | reverse complement strand
GGAATTGGTACCTACTTGGTTAGTAGTAAACCTATGGTTTGATTTTTTAAAAAATACAGATCAAAATCAGGGTATCATCACAGAAGGCAATCCTCGTACTGTTTTAGAAGCTCAAATCTTAGATGATATGCTTTTTTGGTTAGGTAGGAAAAATCTCAAAGTCATATATTTAAAAGTAAGATTGTCTGAAGCTAAAAAAAGAATGTTGTTAAGACGAGTTTGCCAAAAATGCGGTACGCCTGTTTCTTTGTATTTTAATCCTGAAATTAAAAAATGTTCTAAGTGCCAAGGTAAATTAGTAAGAAGATTAGATGATAAAGTGTCTACGATAAACAATCGTTTTAAAGTTTTTGAAAAACAAGTTTTACCAGCAGTTAAATATTATCGTAAAAAAGGTAATTTGATAGAAGTTAGCGGGGAAGGTAGCATTGATATGATTTTTCAAGAAACTTTAAAAAAGCTTAATCTTAAAAAAAAATAAATTCGTGGTTACCATTAAAAAGCCGCAAGAAATCAAAATCATTAAAGAGGGCGGCAGAAGGCTAGCTCGTGTTTTAGATGAGCTTTCTTTGGAATTAAAACCAGGTGTCAGCGCCAATAGGTTAGATACATTAGCTCAAAGTTTGATTTTAAATTACGGTGGGAGACCATCTTTTTTGCATTACAAACCTGATTTTGCTTCTCAATCTTTCCCCGCTGGCTTATGTGTTTCTCCTAATGAAATTATTGTTCATGGTGTACCTAAAAAAGAAATGATATTAAAATCAGGAGACATTGTTTCTTTAGATATTGGCATGGAATACAAGAATTTTTATACTGATATGAGTGCTTCTTGGCCTATTGGAGAAGTAAAACCAGAGCTTTTAAAATTGATTAAAGTCACTAAAACAGCTTTAGCAAGGGCTATTTTAGTAGCCAGAGCAGGTAATAGGCTAGGTGATATTGGTTATGCCATCCAGAGCTATGTTAACAGTCAGGGTTTCATGGTTATTAAGGATTTAATAGGGCATGGCGTAGGATATGGCGTACACGAAGATCCAGACGTGCTTAATTACGGTAGGCCTAATACAGGTTTAAAATTAGAACCTGGTATGGTTTTAGCTATCGAACCCATGGTGACTTTTTTTAACCCTAATATCAAACAAAAATCAGATGGTAGTTTTGTTACGATTGATAACCTGCCAGCAGCTCATTTTGAACATACCATAATTATTACTAAAGGAGCTGCTCAGATTGCTACCAAAATTTAAAAAATGAAATTTTTAGGTATAGACTATGGTTTAAAAAGAATAGGGTTAGCTAAAGGCGATGATATTAATTATATGGCTTTTCCCTTAGGTTGTATTATCAATAAAAATATTGATTTTGTAATGTCAGAAATATTGAAAATATCAGAAAAAGAAAAATTTGATATTATTGTGATAGGCTTACCTTTAGATACGCATTTAGAAGAAACTGAGCAATCTGTTTTAACTAGAAAATTTGGAAATACATTAAAAGAAAAATTAGATTTACCTGTTTTTTTTGAAAATGAAATTTTTAGCACTCAAGAAGCTACAAATAAATGGCCTAGTCAGAAATTTAAAAAAATAGGATTGATAGACCAAACAGCGGCTTTGATTATTCTGCAATCACATTTTGACAAAATAAGATTTAAAAAATGATTAATTAAATGTAAATATTTACAAACGTTTTAAGCGTTTGTTTTTTTGTTTTTCTTTGGATATAATATAAGTATATGGAAACTCAAATACCATCGGAAATAAGAAGGGACCCATTAACTAATGAATGGGTAATTGTTGCTCAAAATAGGTCAAAAAGGCCCAAAGGCATTTTAAAAAACAAAATTAGAAAGCATTCTCCTATTAAAAAATGCCCTTTTGAAGATCCTGTAGCTACGGGTCACGGAGAACCCTTGATGATTATCAAGCCTAAAATCAAAGGTGATTGGTCTTTAATGGTTATCAAAAACAAATACCCAGCTTTGTTTCCTACGGATTTTAAAAGCTATAAAGTAGGTGATTATAAGATATTAAAAGGCTCTGGTCATTGTGAGGTGGTTATAACTAGAGATCATAAAAAATCATTGTATCAATTAGGTAAGAATGCTGTTTCAGAAATGCTTTTAGCTTTTTTACAAAGATCTATATCTTTATCTAAAGAAAGGACTACAGAATATGTCATGTGTTTTATTAACTATGGTCCTACTGCTGGAGCGAGCATGACTCATCCTCATGGCCAGATAATTTCTTTACCTATCATACCTCCAGATGTTTCTCATATCATGGAAAAAAGTAAATGGTTTTACAATCAGAATAAAAAATGTGCGTATTGCGAGATGCTTAAATGGGAGAAAAAAGAAAAAGAAAGAGTAGTGTTTCAAAATGATAAGTTTATTACCATAGCACCTTTTATTTCCCGCAATGCTTACGAATTAGCTATCTATCCTAAAAAACATCAATCTGATTTTAGGTCTTTAAAAATGCCTGATTTGAATCAATTAGCAGAAGTCTTGTATGATGCTATTTCCAGGCTATACCAAGAATTATCAGACCCTGATTACAATATCATGATTCAAACAGTACCTGTTAATGATTCGCATAAATATTACCATTGGCATATTGTTATCTATCCTAGAACAGAATTGCCAGCTGGTTTTGAATTAGGTACAGGTATGGAAATATGTGGTTTAGATCCTACAGAAGCAGCTTTGAGGTTAAAACAATGGAAAAATAAAAAAATAAAATAATGCCTAAATTATTAATTTTTAATTGGAAAGCTAAGATATTAAGTCAAACAGAAGCTTCTAATTTGATTACAGAATATCAAAAATTTAAAACACCTATAACCATAGCTCCTCCATATGTTTTTTTACCTACCATAAAAGATTTTGATCTATCCAGCCAAGACGTGTCAGCTTCTAAGCCCGGTGCTTTTACCGGAGAAGTGACAGCAGAAATGTTAAAAAATCTAGATGTTAAAATGTGTCTTTTAGGTCACTCAGAAAGAAGACATGTTTTTAATGAAACAGATAAAATGGTAGCTGATAAGATGAGGCGTGTTTTAGAAAACAATCTTACCCCTGTTTTATGTGTAGGGGAAACTTGGGAAGAAAAGCAAAACAATTTCACGCAAAATGTAGTTAAAAGACAGTTAGATGCAGGCTTATTAGTAATGCGTGATTTTCCAGAAGCAAAATTAATTGTAGCCTATGAGCCAGTTTGGGCGATTGGTACTGGTAAAGCTGACGAACCTAAAGATAGTTTGATAGTAATTAAATATATTCGTAATTTATTGCAAGAAGCTAATATTAAAGAATATCTAACTATTTATGGTGGCTCTGTATCTAGCAAAAATATTTTAGATTTTTTAATATATTCTGAAATTGAAGGAGCGCTGATAGGATCTGCCGGAGTGGATATTGAAGATATTAAAAAAATGTCTCAAATATTTTAAAAGTCTAAAAATAATATATATAAAAAATATGAAAAACGTTTTATGTGTCATAGGAGGTATTTTGATGGTAGCTTTGATTTTCGCAGCTACTTGTTGGGGATATTACAATCTCACTCAAGCTCAAAACAAAAATTATCCCACCCGTACCATCTCTATAAGTGCGTCTGGTCAAGTATATGCTAAACCAGATATTGCTAAGGTGTATTTGTCTGTGATAAATGATGGTAGTGATCTTAACAAGCTCCAGGAAGAAAATAATTTAAAAATGAAAAAGGCTGTAGATTTTTTAAAAGGTAACGGAGTTTTAGAAGAAGATATCCAAACTTCAGCTTACAATTTAAACCCGCAATATGATTATACCTGGTGTCAGAAAAAAGGATCTGAAAAAAAGGTTTGTTCTCCTAAAATAATTAGCTATGAATTACGCCAGCAGGTTATAGTTAAAATCAGGGATTTTGAAAAAATTGATGTAATTGTTGGTGGTTTAAGTGGTACAGGCATTAATGAAATTTCTAATTTAGATTTTGGTATTGATGATTCTGAAATATATAAAAACGAAGCTAAAATCAAAGCCATTAATAAAATTCAAGAAAGAGCCAAATTATTATCTCAACAAACAGGTATAAAATTAGGTAATATTATCAATATCTCTGAAAGTTATGATAATTTACCATATACCAAATATGATAGCATGGGCGGAGGTTCAAATGTTTCTGAATCAGCACCAGCGCCAACAACAGCCCCAGTTTTAACAGGTCAATCAGAAGTTAGCGCTACCGTAACTATTACCTACGAGATTAAATAACCAAACAATGAAAGATTTATTGTCTTTAGATTTACAAGGCAAAAAGGTTTTAATGCGCGTTGATTTCAATGTTGCTTTTAATACAGATGGTAGTTTATTAGATGATTTTCGCATTACAAAAGTTATTCCTACCATTGATTTTTTATTTGAAAAAGGTATATCTAAAATTATTTTAATCAGTCATTTAGGACGGCCTAAGTTAGAAGACAGAAGTAATCCTGATTTTAGTTTAAAAAGAATATCAGAATATTTAGGTGAAAAAATGAAACGTAAAGTAAATTTTTTTACAGATGACTGTGAAAAGGAAATAGATATTTTAAAAGAAAAAATATCTGCTATACCTTCAAATTCTTTATGTATGTTAGAAAACATTCGTTTCTATTCTGGTGAAGAAGAAAATGATGATGAATTTGCTCAAAAATTAGCTTCTTTAGCCGATGTATATGTTAATGAAGCTTTTTCTGTTTCTCATAGGGAAGCTGCATCTTTGTGTGCGATTACTGAGTTTTTACCGTCGTATCCAGGTTTATTAATGCTGAAAGAAAAAGAAAATTTAGATAGAATAATGTTACGCCAAGATCATCCTTTTATTTTTGTTTTAGGTGGAGCGAAAATCAAAGACAAACTACCTCTTTTAGAAAAATTTGCTAATTCTGCGAATGCTGTGCTTTTAGGCGGGGGAGTAGCTAACACTTTTTTAAAAGCTAAAGATTTAGAAATTGGTAAATCTTATTATGAGCCAGAAATGATATCTGTGGCTAAAGATTATTTAGAAAGATTTAAGAATATTGTTTTACCCGTTGATGTTAAAGCGAAAAACATTGAAGGATTAACAGAAAACAAAAAGTCAGAATCTGTTCTTGATACAGATAATATTTTAGATATTGGAGA
The DNA here is from genome assembly GCA_964395555.1 of uncultured Candidatus Saccharibacteria bacterium. Lineage (GTDB taxonomy): Bacteria > Patescibacteriota > Minisyncoccia > UBA6257 > JAPLYJ01 > JAPLYJ01. Next base: position 9,797 of record CAYNAL010000044.1, on the reverse strand, counting down.
TGCTACTATTTTAGATTACAACAAAATTATTTTATCTAGTTCAAGTTTGCTTTTTAATGGTCCCATGGGCAAGATAGAAGAATCTGATTTTAGGTTAGGAACAGAAGCTGTTTTTAAATCAATCTATGAAAACAAAAAAATCTACGCTGTTTTAGGGGGCGGAGAAACAGTTTCTAGCTTAAATTTGTCTGGAGAATTATTAGAATCTGAAAATGTTTTTGTTTCCACGGGAGGAGGTGCCATGTTATCATATCTTTCTGGAGAAAAATTACCTGGGTTAGAAGTTTTAAATTAAATAATTAAAATGCCAAATATTGATCCTGATATTAAAAATGGTCAACCAGTAAGAGAACGTATCTTAGCTTTTTTAGATATTGAAACCACAGGTTTAGAATTAAACCATGAAATCATTGAAATTGGAGTAGTGAGAGTAAGCCAAAAAGATTGGGAGATAGTAGAAGAATTTGAGATGAAAGTTAAGCCTCGTCATATGGAAGATGCTGATCCTTTTGCTTTAGAGATTACTGGGTATACTGATGAAGCTTGGAAAGACGCCATCACATTACCTAACGCTTTAAATATTTTAGAACAAAAATGTAAAGGTGACATCTTAATTGGTCAAAATTTTTCTTTTGATTGGGCTAGGTTGGAAAAAGCTTTTACTGAGGCAGGGCATCCTTTACCTGCTTTTTACTATCATCGTATGGATTTGAAATCAATGCTTTTCTATAGATATTATGAGGAAGATAAGATTAAGACTTTTAGCTTAAGTGAAATTAGCGCGTATTTAGGCTTAGACAGGGGAATAAGTCATAATGCGCTTAGTGATGCTAAAGCAACATATCGAGTTTTTAAAAAAATAATGGAAGAAAATTAATATGACAGATATAAAAGTATACGCCGATGGTGGTTCCAGGGGTAATCCTGGGCCAGCTGCTATCGGGGTAGTGGTAGGGGAAAAAGAATATGCTCAATGTATCGGAAAAGCTACAAACAATGTAGCTGAATATCAGGCAGCAGTTTTGGCTTTAAAAAAAACCAGATCTTTGTTAGGTAAAGAAAAATTAAAAAATATTTCAGTAACAGTTCACATGGATTCTGAGCTAGTGGTTAAACAATTAACTGGCCAATACAAAATTCTAGAACACGATCTTCAGCCATATTTTTTAGAAATTTGGAATTTAAAATTTGATTTTCCCCATTTAAATTTTTTACATATTCCTAGGGAAAAAAATGTTAGAGCAGATCGTTTAGTTAATAAAGCTCTGGACGGAGACAGTGCTCGTTTGCTATAAATATTTTTTATGGTATAATATTAATTAGGTTAAGCTGAATGGTTGCTTTTTGTTAATTCAAAAAGAGGAAAGTCCGAACACTCTCTTGGTTAATTTCAAGATAAAAAAGTAACGGCTAACAGCCGCCATCCTGTTTACTCTCTAACTTTCGGGTTGGAGAAATGACCTAATTGGCAACAATTAGGTTTTAAAATGGGACAGAGGTGCGAACAGTGACGTTTTTGCCTGAAAAGGCAGAAAGATCCTTTTGCAAAAAAGGATTAATCTCCGGGTATATTGAAACGGAGAATGAAACGGCTAAATCCTTACTGGGTGCAAGAGCCATTACGCTCGCATGAGGTTTGCGGTAACGTAAACCTTAGATAGATAGCCATTGCCCTTTTGGGGTACAGAATTCGGCTTATAGGCTTAATCTAGTCCGCCCTAATTTTTAGAGCGGATTTTTATTTGTTTTTTTATGAAAAAATAGTAAAATATGTATGGTTAATATATGAAAGGAAAAACAAAAACAGTGAAGAGGAACAATGTTTGGAAAATGGCCTATGATATCAGGCCAGCTGTTTTGACTTGGGAAGATGAGATTAAATTGAAATTAAGACCTACGGTTGTAAATTTGCGTCAGCTAGCAGACAGGGCTCAAGAATCTGATTTTTCTTTAAATCAAATATCATATCTTAAAGATGTTGGGAAAGAAAAGAAACCTTCTTTTTTACCAAAAGCTGTTATTGTTTTATCTCTATTTTTTATGGCTTTTGTTTTGATAGCAGGGCAGATACAAATAAGTAATCAAGCGTCTTTAGCAAAGACGGAAAAGCAATCAGTAGAAAAAAATGTAGCTACAGCTATTAGCAGTTTTGAAAAAGGGGATTTTAACACTAGCTCTGATATTTTATTATCAACTACTCAAAAAACTCAAGTTAAAAAACCTTTTTGGCAGCATTTGACAGCTTCATTGGCTTTTTTGGGAATAGAACAAGCTAACTCAGAAGATATTGGTAGTGTAGCGGATCAATTTAAAGGAAATCTAGACAAGATGCAATCTTTAGATTTTTCTAGCCTTGGTCAATTAACAGAAAATTTTAAAATGTTAAAGAGTCTTTTGGATGTAGACCAAACAGGAACAGAAGGTAATACATTGAGTGATCTTAAAGTAATGGGTAATGTTTTAGGCTACAACGGTGTTTCAGAAAGCTTGATTTTGATTCAAGATCCTAACACTTCTAAGCCCACAGGAGGATACATCGGTGCCTATGCTTGGGTATCACTAGATTCAGGTAAGATTGTAAGTTCTGAAATTAAAGATGTGTATCAATTAGATTCTAAGATGACTAAAAAAGTAGTACCACCTCTAGCTTTAAAAGGTCTTTCTTCTTCTTGGTTATTTCATGATGTTAATTGGTTTTCTGATTATCCTGCTTCCGGAGAAAGAATGTTGTCTTTTGCCCAAAGCGCTGGTTTAAGCCTTAGAACAAATAATGTTATTAGTCTTAACGCTAAAGTTATTAAAAAAATCTTAGAATTAACTGGTCCAATTTTCTTGTCTTTAGAACAAGGATCAATAGATAGTAATAATTTTGATGCTTTTTTAACAAATAATTTTTATCAAGGTAAAACATTATCAGACAACAAGGGAGTCTTTGCTTTGTTTTTAGAAAATCTTGTTATTAAATTATCTCAAACTGATACAGGGCAAAAAACAGATCAAGATATTTTACCTTTCTTGCTAGCTAGCTTGAAAAACAAAGACATTCAAATATATTCTAAAGATGCAGAATTGCAAAATCTTTTAATGCAAAATGGCATGGCTAACAATATATTGCCAATCTCATCTAATCAAGATTATCTTAATGTCGTTAATACTAATGTGGGTAGCGAAAAAACAGATGCTTTAATTAAGCAAACTATTAATTTAGAATCAGAAATTCAGTTAGATGGTAGTATTATTAATACTTTAACTATCTTTAGGACTAATAGTGCTAAAAATATTAAAGGGGCGATTAATAACACTCAATATATTAGAGTATATTTACCAGAAGGCTCTGAAATTTTAGAGGTTAAAAGCCGTAGTATCAATCCGTATCGTATCGCAGCTATAGCATATGATAAAAAGGGATTTGAAGAAGATCCGCTTTTAATCCAAGGAGAAAATATGGCTGCTATTAATACTGAAACTGATTCTAGATATTACAATGAATTTGGAAAATTTGTAGCAGCTAATTGGTTGATAACAAAGCCTACTGAAACTCAGATTCTAACCTATAAATATAAATTACCTTTTACGCTTATATCATCTAATAATTTGTATAAATTAATTATTCAAAAACAATCTGGCTTAGATAGTGCTGTTAAATTTTATATGAAGATAAAATCTGGAGCTCCTTGGAAAATATCTAATTCTGATTACTTAAAAGATTTTTTACTTGCTCAAGATACAAACATATCAATAGATTTAGTTAAGGTTAATGATTAAACAGATTATCAATCACCGTTCGGAAACTATTGGTGGAGGAGCATTAATTTTGGCTGGCTTTACCATTATTGGTAGTATTTTAGGAGTACTACGTGATTCTTTATTTGCTAGTAGATTAGGCGTAGGCAGCCAATTAGACATATATTATGCCGCTTTTCGCATACCGGATTTTGTTTACAGCATTTTTATCATGGGTGCAATTTCTGCTGGTTTCATCCCCATCTTTACTGCACATTTAAAAAAATCAAAAGAAGAGGCTGGCTCTCTTTTGTCATCTATTTTTGTTCTTTTTGGTTTGTTCATGATTTTAGTTTCTGCACTTTTAATTATTTTTGCCGAACCTATTTTAAAAAATCTTTTAGCTGGGTTTGATTCTGAAAAGATTTCTTTAGCTGTAAATTTAACTAGATTAATGATGATTCAACCTATCATTTTAGGTTTTTCCGCTATCATTAGTTCTGTTTTGCAAATTTTTAAACTTTTTGTAGCTACTGCATTGGCTCCAGCTATGTATAATTTAGGAATTATTGCAGGTATCATTTTTTTCTACCCTCGCTTTGGTTTATCTGGTTTAGCTTACGGAGTTATCTTAGGCGCTATCTTAAATTTATTAATATTGTTACCTTCTTTTTTTCATTTAAAATTACCACCTAAAATTGATTTTCTTGATTCTCTCAAAGGTTTAAAACAGATGTTTTTAATAATGATACCTCGTACTTTAAGTATTTTAATTAACCAAGGATATTTTTTAGTTTTAACTTTTGCTGCTAGCTTTATGGTAGCAGGTAGTTTAGGTGTTTTTAGCTTAGCTAATAACATTCAGGGTTTTCCTTATATCATCTTTACTCTTTCTTTTGTTTCTGCGTCTTTTCCTGTTTTTTCTAGGCTTTTTTCTGATAAAGATGATTTGGCTTTTAAACAAATTTTGAATAATACTATTAGGCAGATTCTTTTTTTCATTATTCCTTTTTCTGGTTTGTTTTTAATTTTTAGAGCTCAAATTGTAAGGTTGCTATTAGGATATGGTCGTTTTGATTGGGCTGCTACAGATAATACTATTGCTGTTCTATCTATTCTAACTTTGGCTTTAGTTTTCCAATCTTTAAGCTATTTGTTTGTTAGGGTGTTTTTCAGTAGGGGAGATAGTATTAAACCGTTTGTAGGCGCGCTTTTAAGCTATAGCTTAGGTGCTATTTTGTGTTTTATTTTAGGTAGATCTTTTGGAGTAATAGGCTTAGCCTGGGCATATGTTTTAACTAATACCTTATATTTTTTTGTTATGTTTATTATGTTAAAACGTAAATTAACTTTTTGGTCTGCAAGAGAATTAATTAAACCTGTTTTAAAGATATGTATAAGCTCGTTTTTAGCTTGTGTTGTAGGATATCTCATGTTAAATCTTTTAGCTCCTATCTTTGGTACCAACACAGTTAAAGGTTTATTTTTGCAAGCTATCTTTTCTGGTTCATCAGCCTTATTCGCTTTTTGGATGATAGGAAAAAAATTAGGGTTGGAAGATTTAGATAATTTTAAAAATTTAATTTTAAATAGATTGAAATTAAAAAAATGAACCATATTAGGAATTTTTGTATTATTGCTCATATCGATCACGGTAAATCTACTTTAGCTGATCGTTTTTTAGAAGTTACTCATACTATTAGCAAAGACAAGCTTTCTGAGCAATTTTTGGATAAAATGAGTTTGGAAAAAGAAAGAGGTATCACGATTAAAATGCATCCAGTAAAAATGGCTTGGCAGGAAAACGGAGAATCATATATCTTTAATTTGATTGATACTCCCGGTCATGTAGATTTTAATTATGAAGTTTCTCGGTCTTTGGCTGCAGTAGAGGGCGCTATTTTGTTAGTAGATGCTACTCAAGGAATTCAAGCTCAAACCATTACTAATCTAGATTTAGCTTTAAAACAAAATCTTAAAATTATTCCAGTTTTAAATAAGATAGATTTAGCTATCAGTGATATAGAAAGTCGGCGTCAGGAATTATCAGAATTGTTAGCTATTGAACCAGAAGAAATTTTAATGGTTTCTGCTAAGAAAAAAACTAATATAGAATCGTTATTAAGTATTATTGTTTCTAAAATACCTAGTCCTGTAGGAGAAATTAACAAACCTTTAAAAGCTTTGGTTTTTGATTCTAAATATGATCCGTATAAAGGTATTATTGCCTATGTTCGTATCTTTGATGGGAATATTAAAGCAGATAGCCAAGTTTATTTTATGGCTCAGAATAAATCAATAGAAGTCTTAGAAGTAGGAGTATTTAACCCTGAGTTGATAAAAGTTGATAGCTTGTCGGCTGGTTCAATTGGTTGGATAGCTACTGGGTTAAAAGACCCGACTATTGTTAGGGTAGGAGACACCATAACAGACAAAAAAGACAAACAAGGACAATTCTTAATAGAACCTTTAACAGGATATGCTGAGCCTAAACCCATGGTTTTTGCTGGTTTTTACCCTGAAAGCGCTGACGATTATGAACTATTCAGAGATGCTTTATTAAAATTAAAATTAAATGATGCTAGCTTGTTTTATGAACCGGAAAATAGCGATGTCTTAGGTAAAGGTTTTCGTTTAGGTTTTTTAGGTATGTTACATTTAGAAATCACTCGCGAAAGATTAGTAAGAGAATATCGTTTAAAAATTATTACTACATTACCTTTGGTGCCTTATAAAATATATCTTAAAGGGCAAGACCCATACATTGTTATTAGCCCGGCTGATTTTCCTTCTTCTGATAAATTAGAAAAAGTGGAAGAACCTTTTGCTGATTTAGAAATTATTACCCCACCACAATATTTAAGTAATATCTTAAAACTTTTAAATCAATATCGAGCCGTACAGATTACTTCTAAAAATATTGGTTTGGATAAGTTAGCTTTAAATTATGAATTACCCTTTACAGAAATTTTAAGAGATCTATATGATAATTTAAAATCAGCTTCTGGTGGTTATGCTTCCATGAGTTATCAGATTAGCGGGTATAGACCTACGCAAATAGAAAAGGTAGAGATATTGTTAGCTAACAAAACTTTTGAAAGTTTGTCTCGCTTAATACCGTATGAAAGAGTAGAATCAGAAGCGAGATTATTGGTTAAAACCTTAAAAGAAATTTTGCCTCAGCAGAATTATCAGGTAGCTATTCAAGCTAAAGGCTTTGGCCGTATTATTGCCAGAGAGACTATTGGTGCTTTGAAAAAAGATGTCACTGCCCATTTATATGGTGGGGATCGTACCCGTAAGATGAAACTTTGGAAAAAACAGAAAAAAGGCAAGAAAAGGCTTTTGGAGCAATCTGATTTACATATTGATAGTGAAATTTTTCTTAAACTTTTAAAAACTCGTTCTTAAAAACATGAAAGATAAATTAGGTAAAATATTATTAATATTTTTAGCTTGTGTCATTGTTTTAGGTTTAGGCTATGTTTTTAGCCGTGAATTTAAAAAACGACAAATTCTAATTTTAGAAAAACGCAGTTTAGAAGAAAAGATTATTAATTTGCAAAAAGAGCAAGAAGCTTTAAAAAATGAAATTCAGACTAAAGGCAAAGAGAGTATTTTAGAAGAAGAAGCTAGACTTAATTTGGGCATGGTTAAAACAGGGGAGAAGCTGGTAATTATAGTACCCCTAAAAGAAATTACCTCTACAGAAGATTTATCAAAGAAAAAAGCCTGGTATCAATCTTTGTTGACGAGTCTAACAAAAGTGTGGCAGAATCTAACAGGTAAAACGTCAAAATAGATGCGGTGGTAGTTCAGCGGTAGAATGTCTCCTTCCCAAGGAGAAGGTCGGGAGTTCGAATCTCCTCCACCGCTCTTGTTAGCCAGCGTAGCTCAGTTGGTAGAGCAACGCACTCGTAACGCGTAGGTCGTGGGTTCGAATCCCACCGCTGGCTCAGTAATTTTAAATATTGTGGCAAACAAAAATCATTTTGGAGACCATTTTCAATATATAGGCACATATCAGACGAATTCTTGGTCTGATTTTGTTGTTTTTAAGAAAAAAACAAGTTTTTTAGAAAAAGATTTTTTTAAGAAAACTGTTGTAGAAAAAAAATGGATGTTAGCTAAAAAACCAGAAGATTTGTTTTGTTTAGTCAAACAATCAATACATTCATATTGGCAAAAAAACGTAGAACCTGAATTTGAAAAAGAAAAAAAGAAATGGTTGAAATCTATGAAAAAGAAAAAAATCAAATCTACTGTTATTAGATTATTAAAACAGTATGATTGCAAAGATGAGCTTAACCATTTGGGTTTGTTAGAATCGATAAGGTTTGATCTACCTGAAGTTTGGCATTTTCTGTTATTATTATCCTCTTGGCGTCAACAAATGGCTATTCAATTATTAGACATTTGGTTACCATATGTACCGGAACCTATTTTTAAAAAATGGGGGATAAAACGCATGGAAATTGTTTTTTTAAATGAAATATCTAATCGCTTAGGATCTAAGATAGATTTGGCGTACCTCAAACAAATTAAATTAGCTGACCAGATTAATGGGTCTTTACCTGCCAATCTACCAGAATCTTTAGGCTTGGAATACTTATACGATATATATGATGTTAAAAAAAAGAAAGTGATTGTTTTGCCGTATAAATCTGTTTTTTTACAAGAATGGCCTGATTTAATCAAAGAGATGCGTTCGTTGTCTTTAAAAGCAAAAAGATTAATTAATGATAAGAAATTACCTCAATCATATTCTTTGCTATCAACATATTTTACTACCATGTTAGAAGCGTATGGTTGTAAGTCAAAGAAACCAATAGATGTTTTTAAAAAATATCAAAGTTTAAATCAAAAAGGCGTAGTTTTGAATCAGAGATGTCCTTTAATGGTAATGTCTCAGAATAACCCTTCGGTAGCTAGCCAAGCGCATAAAGTAGACGTGGAATTAAGAATAGGGTATAGATTTAAAAATTTGATTGAAAAAGAAAAAAAATTAGAGGTTTTAAGAGTTATTGCTCAGAATATTTCTGATACATTAACACACAATTCTGATTATAAAATACCTCAGATTTTTGTTAATTATCAGCCTTACGCTTTTGGTCCTAATTTACATTGGCCTACTCCAGGAGAGTCAAATGCTGATCAAATTATTTTACATGATAATATAATAGAATCTTGGAGCAATCACGAAGAAAGGCCACTTCTATTAAAATTTTTTAATAAAAAAATATCATCTGCGTCATATCAAAATGCAGCTTTGGTAGAAACAGCTTTACATGAGTTAGGTCATATGGTTATCCCTTCAGACGGCAATTTGTTGATTAGAAAAAAAATAGGGTTAGGTTCCAAGGATAATTTAATGGGGGAAATATTAGATGAATTAAAAGCAGAAACTGTAGGTATGAAAATTTTGCTTTCTGCTAATCCTCATTTATTTAATCTTCCATATCAATTTTTAGCTAAGATAGGGACACTCTTAAATTATACATTTAATGAATCAGGGAAAAGTGCCCGCAGCTGGGACCAGTATTATTACGTAGGTGCATTTTTAATACGTGATTTATTAAAAGAAAATATCATTGTTTTTAAAAAAGGCGTTTGGCAGATACAAAATATTTCCAAAGGATTTGAAATTTTTAATATACGTGCTAGAGAAGTTTTAGATATATACCTTGATCCCAAAATAAATAAAAAAGATATCAGAAAATACGTAATAAGGGTTAAAAACGCTGAAAAAGACCCTATTTTTAGAAAATTTATAGCCATTGACAAAAAACGTTAATCTGCTAGTATTGGCTTAGATATATCCGCAGACCTTAGGCTGTCATATGACATTAAGACCTAACTAGGTATATACTATATTTTTCTGCGGGTTTTGCCGCAGTTTTTTAATTTTAAACAAAAAATATGTTAACCAAAAAACAAAAAACCGATATTGTAAAAGATTTATCACAAGAGTTAGATGGTGCTAAGGGCATATACTTTTTGGGTTTTCATGGCTTAACCATGAACCATTTAAATGCTTTAAAACCCAAGTTAAAAGAATCTCAAACTAAAGTACA
>CAYNAL010000043.1:0-4299 GCA_964395555.1 uncultured Candidatus Saccharibacteria bacterium | reverse complement strand
TAAAAAATTTGTTAGAAAATTTTATTACTATGCGGTCTCCTTAATAGATTCAAGAATTGAATTATTAATACTGTTTGAATAAATATGTTCACTGAGCAATTTTTCGGACTTTTGATCGAATAATAATTTCTCAGAAATAATTCGTACAATTTTAGCATTTACTGCATTACCTAAAGCTTTAAATGCTAGATTGTCGTTTTCAGGTAACACAATACCTTCAAGACATTGAAGCCTTAATCCCTCGTTTTTTGTAATATATCTTTTTTGCCAACCAATTATTGGAATTTGCGTATTTGTGCAAACGAGAGAGGGGAAATAGTTCACTTTCTTGATTCTTACACCTGATGCTCTGAATTGTATAATATAGTTATTGATTATCCTATCTGAATCACCAACATTCCATTCAAGTTTTTGCCAACTTTGAGATGGAAGTTTTGCAATTTTTATTATAACATCATGAATGTATTTCTTATTGTCTTTGTAATATTTTCTATTTTGTTCTATGTATCGTTTTTTCCAATCAGGAAATTTTTTATACACTCTTGCATAACTTGGTAATAAAGCAAATTGATCTTTCTTTTGTAGTCCTTTCAAACTTGCACCGAAATTTCCTTTATAATTACCAAGTTCCTTTGCACTCATTCTATATGGGTGATTATTATCGTAAGGATATGTTGCGCCGAATTCCATACTCCATATTGGAAAACCAGGTAATTTTATTTTAGGTGGAATACTGTCAATAAATTGTTGCCACAGTTTTAAGCACTTAATATTTTTTCGAGGTAATTTTATTGCTAATGCGGGATTATTTTCAATGAATTGGAAAATGTCAAACTGCTTTGTTTTGAGTTTATCTATTTCGTCAAAACTAAAATGAGATAGTCCCTCTCGGGAGCCTACAATAAAAATTCTTTTTCTGTGCTGAGGAATTCCAAAATCCTGAGGTGAATAAATTTTATGAACAACTGCATATTTTAACCTTTTAAATTCCTTTGTCATATACTTCCATGTTTCTTCATTGTCATGTTTTTTTATAAAAGGAACATTTTCGAGAATAAAATATTTTGGCTTCCTATACTCAAGAATTTTCACTATTTCATCAAATAAATTTCCTCTTTCTTCATCTTTTCGCCCTAACTGTTTACCCGCTTTGCTGAAAGGTTGACAAGGAAATCCAGCACAAAGAATATCGTGATTTGGAATAAAATTAATATCTTCATTAACAATTTTTTTTATATCACCATAAGGTTTAATCCCCCAGGTTTTTTCATAAGCATTTTGTAAAGTTGTATTAATTTCACTGGCAAAAACACAAGTATGTCCTAGTTCGTGTAATGCTTTGTGAAAACCACCAATGCCAGAAAATAAATCAATAAACCTCATTAATTAAGTTTTGTTTTACACCAATTAATGATTTCTTGATTCAGTTTTTTCGGTATGATATTTCGTTTAAGAGTAAGCAATCTAAAGAGTCGTGCCCTATCTATGATAATACCGTAGTCGTCGCAGGCATTTCTCCAATCATTTATATCTACAACCTGTGTTATTGCTAAACTTGAAATTGTGGCTTTCATACTAAAAGACATATACCTTCTATATGAATCAATTGCAACTGCTTTTTTCTCATCCCATTTTTTTCCTGCGGCACATTGAACAAAAATTAGTATGCAGTTGTCTCTAAACTCATCCAACTGTTTGTAAATAATTAAATCAACATCTCTGTCTTTGTCATAAGGGTTAGGATGTTCAATTCGCTTTTCATTTATTGCTTTTGCGAAATTATCTAACTGCTTTTTGAAAGGCAAAGGGTTTGGGAATCCGAATAAATGTCCAGTTGTCTGAAAATAGCTTTCTAAGCAGTTCTTAGTAATATCTTCAAATAATTTAGTACCCATATCACGCTTTTTACCTCTTAAGGTTTTGCCAACGCCATAGGTAGAGTAATAAAGGCATAAGGTGAATTCGGGATATTTTTGCCAGTCAAATTTTGGAATAATATTACTGCCAATAATTAAGAAAGGTTTAATTTTCCCATAAAGATTTAAGCGTCTTTCCAATTCAGAAATGACACTATCAATGTCTTCTTCATCAACACTAACCCCATCCTTTTGCAGAATTGATAAAACCTTGGATTTTGATATAGAAGAATTAGTAGATATAATAAGCAATTCTATCCAATCTGCTATTCTGTTTATGTCATTTGATGTCGGTGGCTTAATAATCATTTGAGCATTTTTTTAAGTTCTTCGCCGGCAGATATGCATTCCTCAATTAATGATTCAATATCGCTTGTTTTGTATTTGTACGCAATGCTCAATGCGTTTCTCATATTTTTGATTGCATCGTTCAATTTTTTCATTAAGAACATTTTTTCACCACCACTTCTTTCATATGCTTCTTCTAATATTTCGTATTTGATTAAATATTCAGTCCCATCTTTATCAGCAAGCACCGGTGCTAATCTGGAAGTAATCCTTCTTGAATCTGTCAATATTGGTTGCTTATCTTTTCCATTTCCATAAATCCACGTGAGCAATAGATTAAGGTTCTCGATTTTTTTAATTGGGACTACTCTCTTAGAAAAATCTATTTCTTTATAAGATTTTACCCCCAGGAATTCTCTTATGCTTGGAGAATTTAAAGCAACGGCAACTAATGAAAATTTATTTTTAATATTAGTAGTATCAAAACTTAAATCAACTTCTGCTTCTTTCAAAACCTTGTAACAAAGATATTGTTTCTTGATTACATCAGAACGGTCAGCGGTTTGTCTCTGAACTTCTTTGATGCTAGCCTCAACTGATTTTTTCTTTTTGATTCCCTCCTCAATTCTACTAGCAAGAAAAACAGCTTTTGCATACGCTTCCCATTTGAGCAATCCAGCAATGTGCCTCACTCCTAAGTATGCGGAAATATCATTTCTTTTGATATAAAAAATAGAAGGAATAATTTTTAAATCTAATTCAACTTTTGGTGAAGCGGGCTTTGGAAAATCATTTCCAACTTTGACTTTTTTTCTAAGTTCGCTATAAATGAGAAGTTTTAAAGTTGCAACCCTTCTGTTTCCTTCAACAACAGTAAAACGAATTTTTCCTTTACTGATCAAAACTTGTAAATCTTTTTGTTGTTGTTCAATATCATCTGAATATTTGAAGTCTTTAGGTATCTTCTGCGGAACGACAACAATTGGCTCCTCGTCAAAGTAACCATTCTCCGCCATTGAGTAAGCTAACTCATCAACATCAAATTGGTCGAAAAGTGTTCGAAGCAAATCAAGTTGTGTATTTCCTTGACTTTCTTTTGCCAGTCGTGGATTCTCTGGGTCTAAGTCCAGTAACTCAACTGGTATGTTTAGTTGAGGTCTTTTTCTTCCTAATCCTGCAATTTCTTTAGACATAATTTAAGTTACGATTTAAATTTGAGTTCACTCTAAAAAGCCAATATTAAAGTTAACAGAGGATAAAATCAAGTATAAAAAATATATTTTAAAAGTCGGGAATGTTAATTCCGTCTAAAAACTGATATTACCAAAAAAGAATCTCTAAAATAGTTATTTTTGAATAAATCGTAGCTACTCAGTGTAATTTGACTTGAATATAAACGGTTTGCCGCCCGAAAGTATCTGAGATTGCATCAAAAGCAGCTATACTATTCTTCCGAGTCGTGGAAAGATAGCTACAAGTGCGACATAGATTCCAGCTTAAAACATGCTGGAATGACAAATGAGCAGTATCACTTCGGAAGCAACCGGATATTTTTAGTTTCACTTTTGTCATGCGCAAATCACGTTCAGCCAGATTGTTGGTAAATGGAATATTAAAATCGTACAAGAATGCGAGTACAGACGCACGATGATCGCGAAGACGGTCAAGAAGATTCCTCACTTTTGACTGTTTTACACGACCGCGTTTGTGAGGTGAACCACGGACCCAGGGATTTTTCCGCAGTCCTTTTCTAATGAGTTTACCGTAAGCCTCTTCATATTGTCGAAGTTTGTGAGAATTCAATGCGCTTTTCCCTCTCATTCGACACCGTTCGACATAAAGATGACTTTTCAGCAACAGTTCTTTGAGTTTTTGTGCCCAGCCTTGTTTGAATTCTTCATAAGCATAGGTCAGTTCCCGAATGATATGAGCATTACAAATACCATGTTTGAAGTCGTACTTAAAATATGATGCCCACATATCATGAATAGCTATTCCCTTGTATGACGGTAGTATGCCAATGTCGTTCATTGCAATTGAACCTCGTTTTGAGTGTGAGGCAAAGAATGTTGCATCTGGTGTACTGGCGACGTGA
>CAYNAL010000042.1:0-4675 GCA_964395555.1 uncultured Candidatus Saccharibacteria bacterium | reverse complement strand
GGGTATGCTGATTCTGGGTATTTGATAAGAAGTGTTAAATTTCTTTTAATGTTTTTCATTATATATGTTTATTAGAGTTAAATAATAAAAAAGATGGAGCTTTTCTTACAATTGTATTTTTATCTATTTTTTTATCTTGTTATACGAGGTGTTTGCCTAGCCTATCTTTTTTACATAGGCTTGTCAATTGATTAAAAAGAAATTTTAAAAATCGGTCTTTAATATAGTGGGCGGGGCGGGATTCGAACCCGCAAGCCTTTCGGCACAGGGTCCTAAGCCCTGCGCGTCTACCAATTTCGCCACCTGCCCGACTTTTGGCATCTTACCATATTATTACATAGGTATCAATTTAAAAACCTGAGCGAACTCAGGTTTTTAATGTTTATATATAATATATATCTTTATGGACCCCCTACTCCGGTAACTGTTCCTTTAATCAAATTTTCAATTAAAGCTACTAAACCTTTAGCTAAAACAGCTACAGCTACGCCAACCAAAGCATAGATAATCATATTTTTAGCCTTTTCGTGATTTTTGGGATCGCCTCCCTGAGTAATAAAGTTAATAGCTGCAAGAATGAGAAAGGCTACAGCTGCGATAATAGCAATAGCAAAAAGCCAATTGAGTACATTGTTTATGGTGCCATAAAGGTTAATGCTCACATCAGGCATGTCTCCAGGTGGCTCTATTACTTGGCCTAAGGCTACGAATGGTAATATTAAAGCGGGTAATATTAACAAAGGTAATAATTTTTTCATTTGTTTTTTAATTTTAAGTAATATCGACCTTTAATTATTTATACTCATATTATATGAGTAAACAGATTTTAAGTAAAGGGGATGAGATAATCTAAAACCCGATAAACTCGGGTTTTAGATAATTCAGAATATTAATATCTATTTTAAGTTGTCATACCTTTAATTAAATTTTCAACTAAAGCTACTAAACCTTTAGCTAAAATAGCTACAGCTACGCCAACCAAAGCATAGATAATCATGTTTTTAGCAAGTTCGTGTTTTTTAACTTCTCCACCAGCCGTAATGAAATTGATAGCGGCTATAATAAGAAATGCTACTGCTGCAGCTATGGCAATATAGAAAAGCCAATCAAGGACGTTATTCATTACAACATAAGGGTTTATTATTATGTCATCTGTTCCTGTAGGCGGGATTATTTGGCCAAAAGCCATAAACGGCAAGATTAAGATAGGTAATATTAGCAAAGGTAATAATTTTTTCATTTGTTTTTTTATTAATTAAGTTAAATATCGACCTTTATATTTTAAAATATAAATTTAATAGCAATAGATGGTGCATCTTTCTGAACAGGAAAAACTGCTCTCTCCACAACCATCTAGACAGATAGCAGTGTCGCAACTAGGGCAATATGACTCGTCGCACTCAGTTGTTTCTGGGTCAGGAGGTTCTATACTCTTAGAACAATCACTGCGACAAAGACCATTTTTTGTAGTGCCAAGGGTATAAAGCTTATCACATTTTGTATGGCAAGCAGCTAAATCTGTTGGAACAGGAAGCTCTATTTTTTCTTTTTCTTGTCCTGAAGAAATAATTTGCATAATTAGTGGTGGGATACCATTGGCTAAAATGACAACGGAAAAACCTAAAAGCGCGTAAATAATAGTATCTTTAGCTTTTTTAAGTTTTTCTTTTTCTCCACTAGAAGTAATTAAAGTAATAGCTGCGATTAAAATCATACCTACAGTAATGGGGACAGATATCCAGAAAAGCCATCTAAAAATTAAATCTAAAAGTTCCCAAACTGTAGAAATTCCTACAAAAGGATTAATAATTTTAAGTTGTTGCGCCTGGCATATTTGTGTAAAACCGACTATAACGATAGTAGCTAAAATACTAGTGAACAAAAACTTTTTTTTCATATTATATATTTTTAATATTTTTATTTAGGATTACAATCGATTTGATCCCATGTACCAGGATCTCCTCCATTTAAAAGCCATAAAGCAGTATTAACAATGAGCCAAGCACAAAGGACAATGGCTAATCCAATTAAAGCACTGGTCATAATATTTTTACCGTTTTTGACAGCATTAGTGTTACCACCTGAAGTAAGCAAAACTACGCCTCCCCAAACGATAAGTCCGACAGCTATTAAAACAGCTGCAAAATTGATAGCATCTATGATATTTTGTCCTAAAACTAATAAATCACAAGCTGTGCAGTTGGTAGTGCAAGGTACTAACGGCTTACTAGGATCCCAACCAGCTTTAGCAATAGGGGCTATTAAAACAGTTAAAAACAATGTAACAATTTTTAAACCACCATTTTTTAAAAATTTAATCATATTTTTATTTTGATTGTAAAAGTTGGTTTATCCTGGCAGAAGCTAAAGAGACAGCCTCTTTTAGAGTGGAAGAACTGTTAATAATAGAGTTGATAGTTTGTTTTAAAATACCTCTAACTGTTTCTGGGTCTTTTTGATACCAATTTTTTGCAGAGAGAGCTTGTTGGATAAAAACGCCGGTATTAGGGTCATTTTGGTAAAAACTAATTAAGTCTCTTCTAGCAGGAGGATTTTGTGTTTTTTCGTAATAATATTTAGCTGGCTCTTTTTCTGACAAAAATTTAATAAATTGCCAAGCTTGATCTTGGTTTTTTGATTTTTTAGAAACAGTGGTAAAAAGATATTGAGCGTAAGAAATACGTTGATCTGTTTCTGCAAAATAAGGCAAAGGAGCAATATTATATTCAAATTCAGGATTCTTTTCTGCAATATATTTTTTATCCTGATTATATCCGATGACCATGACAACCTTACCATCTACAAAAGCTTTTAAAGAAGAATCTAATAACGCGTTCCAATTGTAAGTAGTTTTATTGGGTAGAGCAAATTGGGTATAATAATTTAAAGCTTCTGTCGCAGGATTGAAATTTCTGTTATAACGTCTAACATCTTTATCAAAAGTAGCGGAACTTTTATTTGAATCTGTCATATCTCCACCTTTTTGCATAATCAGAATAGAAAGGATATCTTCAAATCTGTCTACGTTATCTGCTAACCCTAAAGCTAATCCTGCTCGAGAAATACGAGAATAACTATCTAATTTTTTAAATTTTAAAGCTAATGTTTGTGCGTCTTCCCAAGTCCTTGGAGGTAAAGCTATATTATAATAATTAAAATATGCTGGATTGTAATATAAAGCTAAGGTATCTAAATAAAGAGGTAAACCGTAGAGGTAATCGTTATATACCAAATTATCTTCTATCACGGCGGGAAAATCGTCTCTAATATTTTTTAAAGTATAATTTTGATCTAAAGTCAAAGAAAGGGGTGCGATATAACTTTTATATTTACCTAAGAGTTTATCAGATAAGACAAAGATATCAGGACCTTTATCGCTAGCCCAAGCGGTTAATAACTCTTGATCATAATTTATGGGATTTTTGTAAACGTAAGTAATACTTACGTTAGGCGCGCGCTGTTTGTAATTGCTAATAAGCTTACCGTAAATCTGAGCATTATCTTCTGTACCCCAAAAAGTAAGATTAATTTTTTTAATAGGTCTTACAATATTACCAAAAAGAACAGATAAAAAAGCAATTAATACGATTCCTACGCCTATTAAAATATATATTTGTCTTTTAGAAAAATTAATTTTCATTTTTTTATTTTTTCATTAATATACCGTAATGTGTTTCGTTAGAAACAATTTCTCTATCCGAAATAAAACCTACTTTTTGACATAATGCTAAAAGCTCATCTTTGGTTATGGGTTTTAAAGCATAGGCATTGGGTAACTTATCGGGTTCCCATTCTAAAATTGCTAAATAGCCGTCTTTTTTTAAAAAATTCCAAGCATTTTGTAAAACAATTTCTTTTTGTTCCGTTTGGAACAACATATTAGATATTAAAACTAAATCAACTGTTTCTTTTGTTAAAGCAGGATTATTTTCTTGTTCTAAATCTATTTGTTTGGATTCTATAATATTATAAACACCGGCTAATTTTGCTTTAAGATTCAAAGCATCTAAAGCTGGCTTCCAGATATCAATAGCAATAATTTTACCTGACGGTCTAATTAGGTTAGCCATGGCTAAAGAAAAAAATCCAGAACCACAACCAAAATCAGCCACAATCATATTATCGTGGAGATTAAGATTTTTTACGATATCTTTGGGATTAAGAAAAGAAGAATTCATACTTTCCTTATTATATCACATAATAAAAACAACAAACAGCTTATATCAAGGTAATACCTACCAGGTGATCATTATCTGATAGTTTCATGATTCTAACACCTTGGGTCATACGGCTTAAAACAGGTACAGTACTAAGTTCTGATTTGATAATTTGTCCTTGCTCTGAGATAGAGATCATATCTTCTTCTTGACTGGTTAACCTAGCATTGACTATTTCTCCTGTTTTTTCCGTTACTTTAGCTGTTTTAATACCAGTACCTCCGCGTTTTTGTTTGCGGTAATCTTTAATTTTTGTTCTTTTACCAAAACCTTTAGAGCTAACTACTAAAAGATCACCAACATTATTTTTATCTTTAATAATACTCATGGAAATGACTTCGTCATCTTTTGATAATCTGATACCGGTTACCCCTGCTGTTACTCTACCCATGGGCCTGCAATCTTTTTCTGAGAATCTGATAGCTTGACCTTTTTTGGTTGCTAAAATAATTTCATCT
>CAYNAL010000041.1:0-11849 GCA_964395555.1 uncultured Candidatus Saccharibacteria bacterium | reverse complement strand
GCAAGCTAAAATGCGTTTCATCTTTAGCTCGTACCAAAACAACCTGATTATCATCTATTAAACAAAAACCATATACTTGGCTCAATAGCACATTTTCTAAAATTGTATCTGGGTGCCAAATAAAGGTTGCAGTACCATTTTTTATTTTTATTTCGTTTTTAATTATATCCATCAATTATAAATCAGATAAAAACTAAAAAAGATTACTTTTTATCAAGACCTAAACTTCTTCTAACCTCTTTTAATTTCTCTTCGTCTCTATTTTTTATATCATTCATTTTCTGCTCTTCTTGTAGACGCTGTTGTTCTAATATATTTATAACTTCACCATTCTCATTTTTTGTATAAATAGCAGTAATATCTTTTTTTGTCACAACTCTTTCTTCAACGATAGATAACGGGGCTTCAATAACATATGTGCCTTGGCTAACTCCATGATATTTACCTTCAGCGCCCTTACTCCAAAAAACTCTCTCCCCCCAGTTGCTTGGTTTTTGTGCTAATCCAGCAGATTGTTTATTCCTTACAAAGCCAACATTATTTAAATCATCTATTGCCTCTTTTCCTTTAACAAATCTATATGCTTTGTTAGGAACCGTTAATATATCTCTACTTATGCTATAAAGCTCACCAGCAGTATTTGGATTCATATTTTTTTTCTCAATATCTTCCATATGAACATTAACCCCTGGATATATTAAAAATTCTATCTTTTTATCCGTTGTTAAAGAGATTGCTTGCTCAAGTTTTTCTTTTTGTTTTGGATCATAAGATGAAAAATTTGTCTCACCAACAGTTAATTTTACACCAAACTCTGAAGCAATTTTTTGCATTTCTTCCATTTGTTTTTCGTAATCCAGTTCGCTAGCAACAAAATTACCATTTCTTATTTCTACCGATCCATTCTCTGGCTTTTCTCTATATGGATGGAAACTAATAGTATCAACTAACGGAGCATCTATTTTACTCTCTGTTTGTAATCTTCTTATTTCAGTTAAAACTTCTCTTAAATATGTTGGATCAAAACAAGCAACGCCAGCAACTGAAAGTCTTACCTTTGAGTTTTTTTCTTTTATTCTCTTGGCCACTTCAAAGAAAAATTTACCATATTCAATAGAATCGACATGACTAGCATGTTGTAGTTCATTTGCGAACTGCGGACCAGTGCTTTTCGAAACATTAGTCTCATTACCTATTTCTAATTGAACATCATTTCCTACTTTCTCAATAATTTTTTCACAAAGAGCAATATATTGTTTTTCTTGTTTTAATGTTTCAGGGACATCAGATGATTTTTCTTTGTCACGACGATGGTCATAAAACTGGACCACTAAAGTTAAATCTGTAACTTGTTCTTGAATCATTTTTGTTTGATCAATAAATTCTGGGGCGATTACAACCTCAAAAGTCCCATCTGATTTTATTTCAATAGATTGAGATGGAGTAAGTGGTGAGCACTCTCCTGCAGGATGTACTCTAACATGTTGCAATTTCCCTTCAAAGCTAGATAAATATTTTTTAAAAATGTCTCCTTTACGGGTTTCTTTTCCTCTATTACTTAAAATATATTCTTGTAATTTTCCAGATTCCTCAGCAGAATGTACTTCTTGCGAAATCTGGCCATCTCTTTCTTGTATATATTGGAAATATCGTTCTTGCGACCAAAAATTTCTTCCGTCGACGATATAATCCTGATCAAAATTCATCCCTACAAGCTCGGGATTTTTAACAGCTAAATCTCTCTCATGCTGGCTAGACTCATGTTTTTTCTCGTTTGCACTTTCTAAAGATGGTTTTATTGTTTCTAAAGTATTTGGCTTTGGTGTTATTTCTAAGTTTTTCATAACTATTAATATATTAATTCTATCAAAAAATTACTTTTTAAGCGAGAAAAAAATTATTAAACATTACAAACAATATTAAGGTCAAATTAAATTAAATTATTAAAATACTTCATTTAAATTTTGCAGCATGTCCTAACCCGTAATAAATACTTACAGGAACCTCGTATTTTTTTGATAATTGGTTAACCTTACTTTGGGCTTCATCATAAAAATCATAAAATTTCTTTTTATTAAAAAATATATCTTGTATTGTAGGTAAGATTTTAGGATAATTATTTTTAAGCACTTTTTCTACCCCTGTCCAATTTCCACCAACAGCGTTAAAACTCTCTGTAAAGATGTGTTTGATCCCTATTTTTTTAAATTCTTTAAATAAAGCTTCAGGATCTGTAAAAATTGGCCAATATGGACCCATCATCGCTAAAACATTTATTCCTTCTTTAGTTAACTTTTCCATAGCTTTTAAACGTTGTTTTGTTGTTGGAGAATAAGGTTCAACAAGTTCCTTCCATTTGTCGTCAAGCGTAGCAACTGTAAAATTAATATCAACATTTTTCATTTTTTTCAACAAATCAATATCACGCAACACCAAGTCAGATTTTGTAAGAATACTTACTGGGTTTTGATAATCAATTAAAACTTTTAATATATTCCTTGTTAGCTTGTATTTTTCTTCAATAGGCTGATATGGGTCAGTTACTGTACCTATATAAATTCTTTCACCTATATATTTAGATGATTTTAATTGTTTTTTAAGTACGTCAGCAATGTTTATTCTTGCATCTACAAATGTCCCCCATTCTTCTGTATGGTTTGTAAATCTTTTGATAAAACGAGCATAACAATATGCGCAACTATGGCCACAGCCTACGTAAGGATTAATGGCTAAACCGCCACCAGGAAAACCACATTTGCTAATAGCTGACTTACATTGTATTTCTTTGATTTTCATTTTTCACACCTTAACTAAACAATATCAAATCTATTTACTAAACAATTTTGTTTAAATCACCTTCAATAACAATAGGTCTTACCCCTAAAATTTCTTCTTTATAAGATAACTCTGGAATCTCATTTAAAAGATAGATTTTCTTTTTTAGGAAAAAGGCAAAACCCATTTCCATTAATGTATTACCACCAATGTAACCTTTCACATCATTTTTATCGTGATTTAAAACTAAAATACTATCAGCCCATGCTATTTTATCAAAATGATTACGCATTGCTTGCTCTTTTCTGTCCCAAATCCAACCGTCAGTCATGTTTGTAGTTTTACGTATTGTGTAATATTCTTTTGCTGGTATCGCTTTCCCATTTTCATCAATAATTTCTAAAGGTGGTAATTTTACCTCATGCCCCAATTGTTCTAGTTTATTTTTTGTTGCTTGCATTTCATCGATAAATGCAATACTTCCACAAATAGTTATTTTCATATAATTTATTCTTCTTTTATTGTATCAAAAAACACCTTAATTAAGAAATGGACTCGTTAGCCAGTCATTATAAACGACGTTAAAACCAAGGCTATGGAAACAAAAAATACCCGTGTTTCAGATTTAACTTTATGAAAATAAATCATTACATTTTTTAACATATAGTTTTTTAAAAATCCCATCTTAATACTTTGCTAATTCTAATTTAATTTTATTCTCTTTGGCGACTAAATTAATCTCACCACCAATAGGAAAAGTAATTTTAGGATCAGTGTGTCCAAAATCAACATTAGCTATAACAGGTAAATTATCTAATTCTTTTTTTGTTTTAATAATTTTAATTAAAATTTTATTTGGGATTTTGCTTGCCTTTTGAAATCTACCAATTACAATTCCTCTCACATTTTTAAAATCAGATAAATGTATAAGTGATTGTAAATCACGATCAAAGTTATTAGCTGAAGATTCTTCATCATCTTCAATAAAAAGAATAGAATCAATTAAACTCGGAAAATACTCAGTACCTTGTAACAGGTTTAAGGTGCAAAGGTTTGCTCCAATTATAGTACCAGAAGTTTCACCTTCATTAATTATCAAAAACCCATCATTTTTAATAAGGTTCCTGTCTTTCTGATCTTTATACCAACAATCATCGCTCCATTTTTCGCTAGGTTTTATTTCAAAAGGAGTATCTGAAAATATACATTTTTTAAAATATTCTAATGTATAGTCTAGGTAAAGCTCTTGACCAAAAGTTGAATAAAAAGGTCCAGAGTATGAAACTAACCCTGTTTTGGCAAAAATTGCATTATTAAGAGCGGTGATATCTGAATAACCACAAAAGACTTTAGGATTATTTTGAATTAAATCCCAATCTATGTATCTCAGCAATTGATTGCTATTAAAACCACCTATAACAGTTATAACGGCTTTAACGTTCTTGTCTCTGAAGGCATCATGCAAATCTTCTATCCGAGATTGTATGCTTGAAGAAACAAAATCATCTTTTTCTTCCACGTGTTTTCCAAAACTTAATTTTAATCCTAACTCAGCAAATCTTTTATTCGCGATTTCTCTTATTTCGTTAGAAATTAAAGCTAAAGAGCAAGAAGGTGCAATTATTCTCACTTCATCCCCTGCTATTAATTTTGCTGGATATATTTTTTTATTATTCATATATTTTTATATATCAAATTTAATCATCAAATATTTTTAATTGAGGATACATTTCTTTTAATTTTTCTTTTTCAGTAGATTTAAGACCATTGAGAAAAATATAATTGCTAACTTTATCAGGTAGTATTAATCCTTCTACAGATTTAAGACCATTTAAAAAAAGAGGACCATTTATTGTTACTGGCAATGTTAATCCTTTTGCAGATTGAAGACCATTTAAAGAAAGAGAGCCATTTATTGTTTCTGATAACATCAATCCTTCAGCAGATTTAAGACCATTTAGAGAAAGAAAGCCATTTATTGTTACTGGTAATGTTAATCCTTTTGCAGATTTAAGGCCATTTAGATAAAGATTGCCATTCACTATTTCTGGTAATATTAATCCTTTTGCAGATTGAAGACCTTCAAGAGAGAGATAATTATTCACTGTTTTTGGTAATATTAACCCTTCTGCAGATTCAAGGCCATCAAGCTCTAACCCGTTTACTGTTTTTGGTAATATTAATCCTTCTGTAGATTCAAGACCATTAAGATTAAGACCCCCGCTAATTGTTTCTGGCAATGTCAATCTTTCAGCAAATCTAAGGCTTTGAAGGTCAACGTCACCTTTTACTGTTTTTGGTAAAATTAACCCAGCTTTATCAATATATTCTAACTTTTCAAAATTAAGATTACCCCTCATTGTTTCCGGTAATGTTAAACCTCCATTCCATTCAGAATTCTCAAAATAAAGATTGCCATAATGAAATTTGATTCCACCAGAGAAAGCTTTTTCTTCCGTGATACTAATCTGTTCTTTTGGATACCCAGTTATTAAAGAAAAGTCTGATTTAATATCTCTTGTGGATATTATTTTTTTAATTCTAGGGTCTACGCCTTCACTCAATTGTTCAATTTCTGAATCTAATTGATACAAGAAATGAAGATCGTCAATCGTTAATTCTTCTAAGATAGTATTCTTTCTATCTATCTCTATTAATCTTCTTGTATCAGCAGATCTTTTTTGAAAGTCTTTTCCATTAGAAAATTCTGATAATTTTTCATCTACAACATCACACATATCTGGATCAAGTTTTTCTCCAGGGGCAACTCCATATATTTTAATAATATTTTCTCCCTTTATCGTAAAGGCAAGCCTAGGAATGGTTGGCTGACCTTGTGCGTCGTAAGAATAATAGACCTCCATACTACCATCTCTAAGATAAAACGCGGCTGTTGATTCTGCGGCAATGCACCAACCAGTTGTATAACCTTGAAGTGATTTAGCTAATGATACATAGTCAGATCCTTGTGGATATTTAATCCACGCCCCTCCAATTTTTTGTGATTCTTTTTCTTTTGTTGGTAATGCTTTTTCAATGGCATGAGCATAAAGTTTGCCAAAATTAGCTCCTTCAAGTAATTTTTTAAATTCCAAATCTTCTTCTTCAACCGGTATTCCCTCTTTATTAGCTTTTTGAACAATAGCATCTAAGGTATATGCTAAAGCTTCATGATTAAGATCTGGAAATGGAGCAACTGTACCTTTGTCTCTGTTAGCAAAAACATGTTTTTCTTTGTCAAAAGTAGAAAGCTTTACCATACTAGTAAAAGCCCAGTATTTAGCCCACGTAGGGAAAACATCTGAATCAGAAGAAGTAAAATAATTAATCCAATTATCTAGGGTAGACTTTTGATCATTAATAATTACATCGCTATTAATTTCAACATAATCTTCACCACGCTTTGAAGCTATTATCCTACGATTTTCAAAATAATCTTCTGGAATATCCTCCGGTTTAATAACAAATTCTTTGTAATATGATTCTTTGATTCTTTCTAACACCCTTGGATCATCTCTGTGTCCTGTATGAGTTTTTTCAATAACTTCCAACCAATCAGTAATTTTCTCTGCTGGTTTTTGTGAGGTTTCCTCGCCTGCTCTTTCTTTTCTTTCTTTTTCGTGTTCTACAAGACCAGAAGTATGAAGGCTAGGATTCCTTTTATGTAAAAATTGTTCTCCAAGATTTTTCATATCTTTTAATATTGTTTTTATTATATCAAAAAATCACCTTGATTAAAAGGTTGGTTCGTTAGCTGGGCATCGTAGACGACGTTAGAACCAACATTATAGAAATTAAAAATATATATGCCCAAATTGCATTTAATGTATTTTAAAACAGCCCTGAAACCAGGGCTGTTTTAAAGATTTGTTATTTACAACAATAGTTCATACCCGTGCAATTGAAAATGCCTAAAAGCGTTTGGCTATTGCATAGTCTGTAATCTTTGCAAGAGCCTCCTTTTGATGCACAGGTTTCAGCTGGAGGTGGTGGAGTTGAACCAGATTTGCAGCATGTTTTGGTACTACCTACACAGTCTAAATAGCCCCATGATCCATTACTACAAAGCCAAGTATCTTTACAAGTCCCGCCTTTTGAAGCACACGTTTCAGTAGATGGAGGAGTTGTACCCGTACATCTAGAGTTATTACCTCCTGTTATTTCCCCACAAGTTTCTTTATTTACAGTGGTGTATGAAGCTTCTCCAGCCTTGCCATCTATGGGCTGATAATCATTACAATTTGCGACTTTATTATTCCAAGTAGCCGTTGCACAACCGTAATTATTACTGCAACGACTGCAAGGATATTTAATATAAGTATAATCTTTATGGCAACATATTAAATTTGCATCACTACAATTAGTATCAGCTATCACTTTGCCACAATATGATTGATTATTAACACATATGCCTCCCACTTCAGGACTACCACACATTATGTTATTTGTGGAACCGCATTTTGGTTCGAGTTCATAAAAAATGTTATCTTTACCGTTTTCATAAATAATGGGATCAAAGACACCTCCATTATAATCACATGGTCCGCAATTAGTCCAATGGGCTTCATATCCTGGTTTGTTATTACTGCAGCGGAAACAATAATTTGCTTCTTTCTGACATGTGGCCGGTGGTTTACAGGCATTTTCACAATGTTCTATACTAGGGAAGGTTCCATCAGTCTTTGGATAACATGTAAAATCAAATGGATTACATGAAAAACTTGTTGTTGTAGATTTTTTACAAACACTTAGGCAGTGTGACAGACTAGGGAAAAAGCCATGGTCACTTAGAAAGCATACCCCTGTGTTAAGGCAGGTAGCTCTCGTCGGCTGCTGGCAAGCACTTTCACATGTTTGATAACTAGAAAATTCACCACTAGCGCTTAGGTCACATTGCCAATCATAAGGATCACAAGTATACCTTGTTGTTTGGTGGCAATTAGTTAAACAATCTTGTTGACTGGTAAATTGACCATTAGAATTTTTCTCACATTTACCAGTATCTGTTTTGCAAATATATTTGGTGGGGTTGTTTATTTTTGTACAATTTTGTTGACAAGCACTGAAGCTAATCCCTTGAGTATCTCTTTCACATTTACCTGTAATTTCATTACAGGAATATTTTTGAGAAATAACCCAATCCCAAATTCCAGCTGTCTGTGTATTTGGATTTACATTAATAATAGAAGAACCCATTGCTATTAGAGAAAAAAAGATTATTATACCTAAGCCTATATATGGTAAAGTTTCTTTAAATTTTGGTGACATATTTTATTTATATTTAATGATTTTTTTAAATAGATCATTGTTACTATTATATATGATATATGTTATTGAGTAAAGCAAAAAGTTGTATATCATTTAAAGATAGGTTTACCAGTTGGGCATCGTAAACGACGTTAGACCAAGGTTATGGTAAAAATCTAAAAGTGGAAAGAATTTGTTCAAGTAATTTCACTTGGTCTTCGCTATACATACCTAATTTAAAATCTACTTCTAAACCATTCTTTATAAAGAAGATTGTTGTATGATTCCCCATTGGATGGTCATTAGAATAAATCACTTCTTTTCTGCCTTCTATCCCTGAACTAGTCATAAATTTTTCAAAACTTACCAATCGATAATAGTTATCGTTTGATGGTTTGCGCTTTAAATCATCTAGGGTTAAATTCTTCTGAATGTCAGAAATTCCAAAGAATATATCTTCTGCATCATCTGGTCTAGACCCAAAGCTAAACGAATCAGCGTCAATATAATTAGATAATAATTGTGCGCCATCATTTAAAGAATGAACATTTACCATATACCAATTACCTGGATATTGAAATTCAAATCCGAATTGATTATCCGTGTATGTTTTCCAACCAGTTGTCTCGTTTTTCGGAACTTTTAATGGCATTTCGGGTGCACAATATAATTGATAAATCATATAACCTATTCCGCTCAGAATAATTACTATAAAAACAATTAAAATGATTTTTTTATTCATATTTTTGATAATTTAATTATTGTTTTTATTATACTATAAAACCACTTTAATTAAAAGGCTTGTAATTAAGCTTCTCGTGCTAGCACGACTTAGCTGGGCATCGTAGACGACGTTAGAACCAAGATTATGAAAATTGAAAAGATTTATATGCCCGGCCTAAGGCTAGGATCATCAGATCCAAATACGTAATTCGGATAAACAAATAAGTACCACGCATGTTTATTATAAAGATAATGACAACCTAAAAAATCATTATTGATATCTCCATACAGACTACTACCCAATAAATTTTCACCTTGTAATTCTATCTTTGCTTGCTGTATAGCTTCCTCAACGCAGAGCTTATATTCAAATTGTGAGATTATGGATTCTCTAACAACCATAATTGAACGAAACAAGAAAAATACCATTCCAATCAATATTATATATTTAAATACATTGGCAATTAAAGAAACTTTTTTATCAGTGTATATTTTACGTTTTATTATTAAATAAAATGTAGATACTGTAGCCAACAATGATATAAAAAATATTATTAAACCGCTTGTAATAGGCAATATTATTATAGTATCGGGGAATACATTAGGAAATATATAAGGGAACAACATAATGCCGCTAATTAAACTATATATTGAAAATACGCCAATAGTATAATAAATATTGGTTTTTTTAAAAAATGCTACAACTCCAATAAAGATTATTAAAAGAAATTCTAAGATTAACGGCGTTAAGAGCAACCAATTATCGGGATTTATTTCATGATATATATCAATTATTCTACTAACATACCTACTGATTCCTAGTATTATTATTAATACGAATATGACAACTAATACATCTAATATTATTTTAATTATTTTCTTAAACATATTTAATCAATATTTACTCTAATTATATAATATCTATTTTAAATCACGCCTTTATTATACCAAAATCTCATTTAAATTAAAAGGTGGGTTCGTTAGCTGGGCATCGTAGACGACGTTAGAACCAAGATTACTGATTTAAATCCCAGACGGACATGGAGATAAAACTACATTTCAGCCTCTTTTTTAAGCAGATAAGTGGTAGAACTTTCTCCGCCGTCCGCTATAATGGTTGTGCCATTGATATATCCGGATTTTTCAGAAAGTAAAAAACTGACTACGTGTGCTATTTCTTCATAGGTACCAATCCTACCTGAAGGATTGAAAAGAGCAGCCTCTTTAATAATCTCCTTAGGGGCCTGCATTCCATCGCCAATCCACCCAGGAGCAATAGCGTTTACTCGTATTTTTTTCGGTGCCAGAATATTAGCAAGACTTTGTGTAAGGTTGATTAAGGCTGCTTTGGTTGCCGAATATGCGATGCCCGTTATGGCGCCTGTCAGTCCATCAATGCTGGAAATATTTACAATTGACGTCCCCTCTTCAAGATTCGCTTTTAAACCCTCTATCAATAAAAGTGGAGTATTCAAGTTAATCTCAAAAGTTTTGTCCCATTCCTTCATATCAAAATTATTGAAATCAATAGAAATAAAAACACCGGCGCTATTCACAATTCCATTAAAATGAAATTTGCTTAATGTTTGAATTAAAGATTTAGTATTTTCCCGATTGTTAAAATCGCATTGAAATATCTCAAGATTTTTAAGTTCGTTCTTCAGTTTCTCAGCCTCTTCTTTTTCCGTATTATAAATTCCATACACAAAATAACCTTCCTTGACTAAGAGTTGCGCAATTGCCTTGCCCATTCCCCTTGATACACCAGTTACAAGAATATTTTTCATAAGTTAATTATATTATTGATTATATTATATCAAAAATCCACCTTAATTAAAAGGTGGGTTCGTTAGCTGCCGGGCTAGGATTCGAACCTAGATACACAGATCCAGAGTCTGCGGTCCTACCATTAGACGACCCGGCAATATGTGATATCCTATGGCAAAGCTTCCAAAACAGCAAGCTCTAAAGGCAAGGTAACAATAGCCGCTCTTTTAATGTAATTCTGACTGTTGATAAAAATATCTAACCAACGTTTGATTTCTGAAGCTTCTAATTTTTCAGTTTGTTTTGTTAAAATATCAATTTCTTCATCGGTGATTTCTTCTTGAAGCATTTTGGATAAATCAGAAGAAACTTTTAAAATCATGATACGGCGCAAATGATTAATCACTGCTTTATTAAATTCAAATAAATCATATCCGCTTTCATTTACTTCTGTGATAAAACGTAAAGCTTCTATTTTTTGTTTTGAAATTAATAAATCAATAAACTGATTGATAGTTTTAAAATTAACACTACCTAAAAGAGATTCTACGTCAGATAATGTTATCTCCCCTTCTTTGATAATAGCTAATTGGCCTAAAAGAGATTCTGCGTCACGCAAACCACCTTCAGAACTTAAAGCAATGAGTCTCAAAGCTTCATCATTGATTTTTAAATTTTCTAATTTACTAATATTAGACAAACGGCTAACAATATCATTAATACATAATCTTTTAAAATCATATCTTTGTACCCTTGATAAGATGGTAGTAGGTATTTTTTCTGGTTCTGTAGTAGCTAAAATAAAAATAGCATATGGAGGAGGTTCTTCTAAGGTTTTAAGTAAAGCATTAAAAGCGTCTTTGGTTAACTGATGGGCTTCATCAATAACATATACTTTGTATTTAGCTCTCACCGGAGAAAATTTAATACCTTCTCTTAAATCTCTAATATCATCTATACCCCTATTAGAAGCAGCATCTATTTCTAATAAATCTAAAGCTCTCCCCTTGTTAATTTCTTCGCAAGATTCACATTTATTACAAGGTTCAAATTCCCCTTCTTTCCTTTTTTCACAATTGATAGCTTTGGCAAAAAGACGAGCAAAAGTAGTTTTACCTGTACCCCTAGGTCCACAAAAAAGGTACGCATGACTAATTTGATTGCCAGAAATCGCATTGGTTAAAATCTTAACCGTAATTTTTTGGTTAATGACCTCTTTAAAACTTTTGGGTCTGTATTTTCGGTAAAAAACTAATTGGCTCATATTAATTATTGTGCTTTAGCAGATCCGATAATATGGGTAGCTAAACCTAAATATCCATTTTGGTAATCTTTTT
>CAYNAL010000040.1:0-5362 GCA_964395555.1 uncultured Candidatus Saccharibacteria bacterium | reverse complement strand
TGATTTTAGAGTATTTAGCTGCAGGAATAGATCCAAACAAATCTCATATTTTTATTCAATCTCAAATACCTGAACATATAGAATTAGCTTATTATCTTTCTACTATTTATCCTGTTTCTAGATCAGAACAATTACCTACTTATAAAGATAAAAAACAAGAACAACCGCGCTACGTTAATATGGGTCTCCTTTATTATGCTGTATTGATGGCAGCTGATATTTTAATTTATAAAGCTAAATTCGTACCCGTAGGTAAAGATCAATTACCACACATTGAAGCTGCCCGAGAAATAGCTAGAATTTTTAATAAATATTTTGGCCAGAGTTTCCCAGAACCCCAAGCTCATTTAATGCAAGGAGCATATATTCCTTCTCTTACTGGCGAAGGCAAGATGAGTAAATCAAAACCAGATAGTTTTATTTCTTTGTTAGACGATCTAAAAACCATTGAAAAAAAATTAGCTAAAGTTCCTACGGATATTGGACATGACAAAATATTACCTAAAGAAGGAGGTGTTTTGTCTCTTTTAAATTTTGTAGAACTTTTCCAAGGTTTAGAAAAAAAACAAGAATATGAAAAATTATATTTAACTACCGGCTTACAATATGGTGATCTTAAAAAAGATTTAGCCAAAAGTATCTATCAAGAGTTGCAACCTATTCAAGAAAAAAGAAATTATTATGCTGATAGGCCAAAAGAAGTAGCCGAGATTTTAGAAGATGGCAGAAAATACGCATCTAACATTGCTAAAGAAACATTAAAAGAGGTTAAAGAAAAAATGGGACTCACATCTAATGGTTAACAATTCTAACGGACAAAAACCTCCGGCTATTAAAGCTGAGAATTTAAAAAAATATTTCAACGACATTAAAGCTGTAGATGATGTCTCTTTTGAAATTAAAAAGGGAGAAATTTTCGGATTCTTAGGACCCAATGGAGCTGGTAAAACCACTACCATTAATATGCTTTGCACCTTGTTAAAACCAGACGGTGGCAGAATTGTTATCGATGGCTTTGATGCCATGCTGGAAGAAAGTAAAGTTAGAAGCTCATTAGGATTAGTTTTTCAAGAAAGCATTTTAGATACCCATCTAAGCGTAGAAGAAAATATTTACTTACACGCTTTGTTATACGGCTTAGATATTAAACAATACAGAAAAAGATTAAGAGAAATTTTAAAATTAGTAGAACTTTGGGATCGCAGAAAAAGCTTAATAGACAAACTCTCAGGAGGCATGAGGCGTAGAGCTGAAATCGCTCGCGCTCTAATTCATTTACCTAAGATTCTTTTTTTAGACGAACCTACCGTAGGGTTAGATCCACAAACTAGAAAAAAAATCTGGGATTACCTTTTTGACGCACGCAAAGAAACTGAATTAACAATTTTTTTAACCACCCAATATATCAATGAAGCAGAAGATTGTGATAGGGTAGCTATCATTGATAATGGTAAAATTGTAGCTTTAGACAAACCAGAAAAATTAAAAGAAATGATGGGCGGAGATGTTATTTATTTTAGATCAGAAGACAATGATTTAGCCTTAGAAGAAATTAAAAAACAATTTCCCTTGATTTCTGTTTACAAATTTGGAAAATATATTAATTTAGAAACAGAAAAAGGTGATGAATTTTTGCCTCAATTGGTTAAAACAGTAACATCTCGTATTTTGTCCATGGAACTTCATAGACCTACCTTAGAAGATGTATTTTTAAAATTAACAGGTCGTAAAATTCGAGAAGAAAAAGAAAATAACGGAGATTAATATGTTTAACCCTATAAGAATGAGAGCTATTTATGCTATCTGGAGAAGAGAAGTTCTTCTTTACCTTTTAGACCGCGTCAGAGTTTTTACTTCCATCTCTACCCCTATTCTTGTCTTTTTGATTTTTGGTACAGGTTTAAAGTTCATCATTCCTTCCAATCTTTTAGGATATGATTTTGCACATTTCTTTTATCCCGGAATCATTGCTGCCATGGTAGCTATCATGGCTTTTGATTCTGGCATGAGTATTGTTTGGGACAGAGAATTTGGTTTCCTTCGAGAAATTTTAGTTTCCCCTATCTCAAGAACTGATTTAGCTTTAGGAAAATTATTAGGTGCTACTACTAGATGCTTAATCCAAGCATTGCCCATGCTTTTAATCGCACCTTTTATCGGTTTAACTCTTAGTTTAGCTAAAGTTTTGGTTATCATTTTAACAATTATTGTTTTAGGCTGGGGATTAGCTGGACTGGGCGTACTTATTTCTTCAAGAATGAGAAGAGTAGAAAGCTTTAACATTGTTATTCAAATCTTAATCGCTCCCATGATTTTCCTTTCAGGAGCTTTTTTCCCTACTCATGATGCTAACAATTGGATTAAGACTATTTCTAACTTTGATCCTTTAACTTATGGTGTTGATGGATTGAGATATATTTTTCTAAATTCATCAGTTAACGCAAAAGTTCTAGATATTTTAACCACGCATAATTTTTTAACCAGTGCTTTTTTTCTTTTAATCTTTGCCCTATTAATGACTTTTGTTAGTATTCTGGTTTTTCGTAAAATGAAATAGTAATTTTTAATTGCCAGGGAGCTTTTTTTATGTTAAATTGGAAGTAATATACATATGATTATTACTTGGTTCGGATTGTCATTTTTCAAAATAGAAACTAAAGGGTCAATAATAGCTATTGATCCATATACTGAAGAAAGCGGTTTAAAACCGCCTCGTTTTAAAACCGATATTTTACTTGTTTCCCACAATCATACAGATTCAAAAGACAAAAACAGCCTCATGGGGGAATATTTTTTGTTAGAGGGACCTGGGGAAATAGAGAAAGCAGGGATATTTATAGAAGGGATCAATAGCTATCACGATAATCAATCTGGCAAACAAAACGGTGCTAATACCATTTATCTCATTCAAACAGAAGACATAAAATTAGTATATCTAGGCGATCTAGGAGAAAAAAAATTACGCGATGAAACTTTAGAAAAATTAGAAGATATAGATATCCTTATTATTCCTATCGGGGGAGAAGACACTATTGGATCAGAAGAAGCTACCAGCATTATTAACCAGATAGAGCCTAAAATTGTTATACCTATGAATTATAAAATTCCTGGTGTTAAAGCTAAGTTAGGAGATTTGGATGAATTCATAAAAACCTGTGCTAAAAAACCAGAAACATTAGACAAGCTGACTATTAAAAAAAATGATTTACCCAGTGGCACAAAATTAATCGTGCTTAACAAGCAATAATATGCCAGAACAATTTCAAAACAGAGATATTTCTCTAGAACTTAAAGAATCATATCTGGATTATGCCATGTCTGTTATTGTCTCTCGAGCCTTACCAGACGCTAGGGACGGTTTAAAACCAGTTCAACGCCGCATCTTGTATGCCATGAATGATCTGGGTTTAAACCCCAGTGCTAAATTCAGAAAATCAGCTACCGTAGTAGGAGAAGTTTTGGGTAAATACCATCCCCATGGAGACATTGCTGTATATGATGCTTTAGCTAGAATGGCTCAAGATTTTTCTTTACGCGAACCTTTGATAAACGGTCAAGGTAATTTTGGTTCTGTAGATGGAGACCCACCAGCTGCTATGCGTTATACCGAAGTTAAATTAAATGCTATAGCCCAAAGCTTATTAGAAGACATTGACGAAGAAACTGTTGATTTTGTACCTAATTACGATGGTAGCCGCGTAGAACCTACTGTTTTACCTAATCGCGTGCCTCAATTGCTTTTAAATGGAGCTATGGGCATTGCTGTAGGTATGGCTACCAATATACCACCCCATAACCTTAATGAGACCATAGACGCTTCTATCTATTTAATAGACCATCCTCAGGCTAATTCTAGTGATTTAGTCAAATTTGTTTTAGGACCTGATTTCCCCACAGGTGGTACTATTTATGGCCAAGAAAACATTGCAGAAATATATGCTAGCGGCAAAGGTACTGTTTTGTGCAGAGGTAAAGCGGAAATAGAAGAAGAAAATAAATACAGGCAAATAGTTATTACCGAATTACCATATTTAGTAAATAAAGCTGAGTTAGTAGCTAAAATAGCTAATCTAGCAGAAGAAAAAAAGATAGAAGGAATAAAAGATTTACGTGATGAAAGCGACAAAGACGGATTAAGAATTACCATTGATTTAAAAAATGAAGCTATTCCTAAAAAAATCTTAAATCAATTATATAAATATACAGATTTAGAAAAACCCTTCCATGTTAATATGTTAGCTTTGATAGACAAAGGTATCCAGCCTTCTGTTCTTTCTATTAAAGAATTACTTTCAGAATTTTTAAATCATCGCAAAGAAGTTATTTTCAGACGTACTCAATTCCGTTTAAAAAAAGCTAAAGAGAGAGCTCATATCTTAGAAGGGTTAGCTAAGGCCTTAGACCATATCGATGAAATTATTAAACTCATTAGATCTGCTGACGATAAAGCAGACGCTCAGAAAAAATTAATATCTAAATTTAGTTTTTCAGAAATCCAAGCTAACGCTATCTTAGAGATGAGGCTCTCTAATCTAGCAAAATTAGAAAGAAACAATATTGAAAAAGAATTAGCTGAAAAAAAGAAAATTATTAAAGAATTTGAATTAATTTTAAAAGAATCAAAAAGAATATTTGAAATTATCAAAAAAGAATTGCAAGAAAGCAAAGAAAAATATGGTTCCCCAAGAAGAACTAGAGTGGTTAGTCAAATGCCTGATAGTATCTCCGATGATGATTTAATTGTCCAAAAAGAAGTAATTATTACCTTGTCAAAAACAGGATATATCAAAAGAATGGCTCCCGAGAATTTAAAAGCTCAAAAAAGAGGGGGTAAAGGTGTTATCGCCTACGAAAGTAAGAATGAAGAAGATTTTATTGAACAATTAGTATCTTGTTCTACCCACGATCAATTGATTTTCTTTACAGACAAAGGTAAAGCTTTCCAAACCAAGGTATATGAAATTGATGAAGCTTCACGCACTAGCAGGGGTAAAGCTATTCAGAATTTTTTAAGCCTACCTCCAACAGAAAAAGTAACAGTCATGCTTAACTATGATCCTAAAAACAACAAAGATGTAAAATATTTGATTATGGCTACTAAAAAAGGCGTAATTAAAAAAACTGTTATCGCAGAATATGAAAATGCTAGAAAAAATGGATTGTTATCTATCAAATTAAATAAAGATGATAACCTAAGGTGGGCAGGATTTTGTAGTGGCCAAGATGAAATTATTTTAGCAACCAAAAAAGGTCAAGCTATCAGATTCTCAGAAAAAGATTGCAGGCCCATGGGTAGAGTAACAGCAGGGGTAACCGGTATCAGATTATCAAAAGATGACGAAGTCATTTCCATGAGTATTAT
>CAYNAL010000039.1:0-6460 GCA_964395555.1 uncultured Candidatus Saccharibacteria bacterium | reverse complement strand
AAACATGGCAAAGCTGAAAGCCAAAGAGAATTCCCCAAAACGGTAGGCGCCCAAAAGACGGATAGCGTAGATAATAGGAAGTAATCTTAACAGTTTGTTGATTATTTCCGATAAACCCAACCAAAAGTTATTTTTCAATATGGTTTGTTTAAGATTTTGATTTTCTAAGAAAAATTTTGCAAATGACATGTAATTTAGGATAAAAGACGTCTTTTCTGCTATTTTAGCACAAAAAAACAGCTTTATCTAATATTGTGGCTTTTGGCTTAAAATATGATATAATCAGAATTATGAAAATGGAATCTTTGATTAAAAAAGCTTTGTTTGTTTTAGCTATTCTGGCCCTTATTACGCCTTTGATTTTTTCTAGAGATACATATTTCCCTTACATTATGTCTAAGATTATCCTGTTTCGTATCATCGTAGGGGTTATGTTAATTTTGTATTTGATGCTGGTATGGAAAGACAGAAAATATTTGCCTAAATTTAATATTTTAAATATATCTGTAGGCATTTTTGGATTAGCTATTATTGTTTCTGGCTTATTGGGAGTAGATCCATATCATAGTTTTTGGTCAAATAATGAACGCATGGAAGGTATCCTTGGTATTTGGCACTATATTTTATTTTTCTACATCCTTAACTCTGTTTTTAAGAAAAAAGAAGATTGGTCATTGTTTTTCAAAGCAGCAGTTATTATCTGTGTTTTAGTAGCTTCTTTATCAGTTTTAGAAGCTTTTGTTTTGCATCAAGGTATTTTGCAAAGTAATGGGAGCATCGTAGGGGGATCGGGTAATCGTACGTATTTTGCCGTATATCTTTTACTGCATGCTTGTTTAGCAGCATATCTTTTTTCAGAGAAAAGATTGGAAGAAAAACAAGAAAAAAAGAAATTCCGCTTTTCTTTTGTTTGGTTATCTTCAGCCGCATATTTAGCTTTTTTAGTTTTTTTAACTTCTTGCAGGGGATCGGTGATAGGTATGGGAGTAGGTTTAATTTTCTTTTTAATTTTAATAGCTTGGTATTATCGGCATACGGTATATAAATATCTAGCTTTAGGCGGTTTAGCATTCATTTTAATAGGTGGTTTAACTTTTTTTGTTCTAGCTCAATATCATTTTTTCCAAAACAACAAAATCATATCTAGATACACAGAAATATCTAGTTCCGATGCCAGTCTACAAGGTCGTCTTTTTGCTACAAAAGTAAGTTTTAAAGCTTGGCAAGAAAAACCCATTTTAGGTTGGGGACAAGAAAATTTTGATGTAGCTTATAACAAACATTACGATCCGGGGTTACTTAAGTATTCTAATGAGATGTTTTTTGATACTCCGCACAACAAGTATTTAGATGTTTTAGTAGCTAACGGTTTATTAGGTCTCTTTGCCTATCTTTTTATTCTGTGGACTGTGTTTTCTAGATTAAAATCATATTTTAGAGAAAATCAGATACCCTTTTTATCTGCAGCTATTTTAGCTTCTGGTCTTTTAGCATATTTTGTTCAAAATACGTTTCTTTTTGACATCCATGATAGCTATATTATTTTCTTTTTGATTTTAGCATTTTTAGCTAGCCTTGAATTAAATAAAGAAAAAACTATAAGCTCTTTTCGATTATTGAGTGGGTATAAAGAAAAAATAATCAAAGGCTTGCTTTTGTATGCCATGATTGTTGTAGCCCTTTTTGCCTATTATGGCAACATCAGGCCATATTTAGCTAGCTGTTTTTTAAGGGCTGCCATTTTGAGTTTTCAATCAGAACAATATGACCAGGCTTATCGGCTTTCTGAGAGAATATTTGACGATAACACTTTTATTGCAGAAGAAGCTGCTGTGGCTTTAGCATATTCTTTTAAAGACAAGGTGCGTAAAATGTCTTCTTTAGAATCTAAAAATTTCTTTAGTCTTTATTGGAGCGAGATAGAGGCATTATTAGAAAAAAAACCGTATCGTTTAAGATTGTATGTGGCAAAAAATGATCTTTTAGCCCTAGTTGAATATGAAAAATCTCCAGAAATATTTGAAGTAGTTGAAAAAACAGATTTGCAAATGTTAACATTAGCCCCTAGGTTTCCGTTAGCCAAGATAGCATATTTTAAGCTATTGTTAGCTAACAAATCATATGAAAAATTGGTTAATTTTTGCCAGAAAACTACTGAAGAAATGCCATATTTAGCAGAAGGATATTGGTTTTGGGGAAAAGCCTTGTATTTATTACAAGACAAAACAGCTGGCTTAGAAAAAATCAAAAAAAGCTTAGATTCAGGTTATTATTTTATTATAGGTATTCCTTTAATAGAATCAGCTGATATGTTCGCAGCTAACGACCAAAATGAAGACGCCCTGATGTATTTAGAAAGGGCTTTACAAGTCAATCCTTCAGATTCAAATCTGCAAAAAAGAATTTCCGATTTTAAGGAAAAAATCAATTCTTAAAATATATATGAATTGGTATAGGGATGTAAAAAAGTTAATCATGGTTCTAGGGGATATAGGTATTTTTTACATATCCTTTTATTTAGCTGTATTTTTCAGATTTAATTTTTATTTTGACCCAAAGATTTTTTCTTTAGGATTAATACCTTTTAGCTGCCTTTTTGTTTTTTGGTTATTGTCTTTTAGCTTCAATCATTTATATGAGGCAGAATATCTTAGACCTTTTGCCCGTTTTATTAAGTTTATTTTCTGGTCTACTGTAATCAATGCTGTTTTGGCTACTTTTTTGTTTTATCTTATCCCAGAAGCTAATTTTGCTCCTAAGATAATCCTATTTTTAGTCTTAATAATTTCTAGTTTCCTTATTTTAATCTGGAGAATATTGTTTAATCTTGTTTTAGGGCATATTTCCATCTTAAAAGTGGCTTTAATAGGGCAAGAACCAGAAATGTCTGAATTGAAAAATTATTTGATTAAAAACAAGGTTTTAGGATATCAAATAGTTTTAGAATCTAATGATTTCTTTATAGATGAAAAACAAGAAAGGGCAGATATATATATTGTATCCGATGCTTTTAAAAGCAAAAATTGGGATAAGATTATGTTGCAAGTCTCCCAATCAAAAGCAGTATTAATACGTTTAGAAGATTTTTATGAAGATATTTTTTATAAAGTACCTTTGCGCTTAGTAAATGATCATTGGTTTTTAGATAATCTTAAAAGCGAACAAAAGAGATCTTACGAAGGGGGGAAAAGAATTTTTGATATCTGCGGATCTATTTTATTGATAATTTTAACATCTCCTTTATGGTTGTTAATAAGCTTATTAATTAAAATAGATTCTTCTGGGTCTGTTTTATATCGTTCTTTGAGATTAGGTCGTAATATGCGTTTGTTTAAGATATATAAATTCAGGACTATGGTTAAAAACGCGGATCAAATGGGTCCGGCTTGGACCTTGGACCAAGATAAGAGAGTGACTAGAATTGGTAAAATTTTAAGAAAATTACATTTAGATGAATTACCTCAATCTATTAATATTTTATTAGGTGATATTTCTTTTGTAGGTCCCAGGCCAGTAGAAGAAAAGTTAGCTCGGGAATTCAATGTTAAAATTCCATATTATAAGCTCCGTCATTTAATTAAGCCAGGCGTAGTAGGTTGGGCCCAGATTAATCATAGATATTCTGCATCTTTAGAAGATGATGTTTGTAAATTATCATATGATTTATATTATTTAAAACACCGCAATTTTTGGTTTGATTTGGTAATCATGTTTAAAGCCTGGCGCATACCTTTTGAAATTCAATCTCATTAATATGAAAATTACTTTTTACGGAGGAATTAATGAAATAGGTGGTAACAAGATTTTAGTAGAAGCAGATCATACTAAAGCTTTTTTGGATTTTGGTAAAAGTTTTAAGGAAGCTAGTAAATATTTTGAAGAATTTGTCAGTCCTAGGTCGGTACACGGCCTGAAAGATTACTTTGAATTGGGATTAACACCTAAATTAGAGGGTATCTATCGTTCTGATTTGCTTAAAATATCAGATGAGTCAGAGATTAAGATTTCTAAAAAAAATTCCATAGATGCAATCTTGCTTTCTCATGGGCACATGGATCATGCTGGATATCTTTCCTTTTTAGATCCCAAAATACCCGTTTATACCACTGGTCAGACTTTATCAGCTTTAAAGGCTTTGCATATTTCCAGACCTAAAAATCTAGAAAATGAGATAGTAGAGGTAGCTGATAGATCTAATCCAGATGTTAAATTCCGCAAAAAAAGTAAAAGAAATTTCGTATCTGTATCAGACAACCAAACTTTTTCTCTGGGGTCTTGGGAAATAACGCCATATTGTTTTGATCATTCCATACCTGGATCAGCCATGTTTTTGATTAAAACTAAAAATATCAATTTGTTGTATTCGGGAGATTTTCGTTTGTCAGAAGTACCAGAAGAAAAAAAGAAAAAAATGTACAAAGAAATCAGCAAACAAGGTATAGATGTTTTTTTGTGTTAAGGTACGCGCATATTAGCATCTAATGCTCCCATAGAATCAGAAGTATATGACAAAACATTAAAAAAAGTTAAAAATATCAAGGGATTAGCTGTAGTAGATTACTCCATGGCCGATATGGTGAGATTTAATACCTTAAATAGAGTAGCCTTAAATACGCATCGTTTTTTTGCCATGCCTTACAATTATTTCAATTATTTGTCTGTTTTAAAAAATGAAGGTTTGCCTGTTTCTGATTTTAAAAATGTAAGACTCTATGCTAAACAAAAGATAGTCTTGCAGAAATGGGAAAAAGAATTGTTAAATAATAATTCTTTTTGCAAATCAGAAGATATTAAAAATGATCCTGATAAATACATGGTAGCTTTGAATTTTTATCAAATCCAAGAATTGATTGATTGGGGAGTAGATGAGAATAGCTTGTATGTCAGAGCTATTACCGAACCTCATAATGAAGAAATGGAAATATCAGAACAGCGTTTTATCAATTGGTTAAAACATTTTAATATGCAAGGATTAGAATCTATTAAAAATGAAAAAACCAATGAAGAGCAGATTGGTTTTGACAGAGCACATGTTTCTGGTCATATCAGCGGTATAGAATTGAAAGAAGTATTGGAAAATATTAAACCTAAAATGTTAATTCCTATTCATACTGAATATCCTGAAGAATTTCAAAAAATCTATGATCGTGATAAGATTAAGATAGTGAAAAAAGGAGAGACGATAACAATTAATTAAAAAAATGATTGTAGATGGCAAACAATTAGTTCAAGAGATTATTGAGGGTTTAAAGCCTGAATTTAATAAAATAGCAGGTAAAACACGCTTAGCTGTTGTTTTAGTAGGTCAGGACCCTGCTTCTTTGTCATTTATCAAACAAAAACAGAAAATAGCTCAAATATTAGGTCTTGAATTTAAATTATATCAATATCCAGAAGATATTAAAGTTAAAGATTTAAGAAAAAAAGTAGGTGAGATTTGCAAAGTTACTGCTAATAAAGGAGTGGTAGTACAATTACCTTTGCCTAGCCATATTAATAATCAAGTTATTTTGAATGCCATTTTAAAAGAAAAAGATGTTGATGTACTTTGTGAAAGAAACTTAGGCGCGTATTATTTAAACCGTTTAAATATTTTACCTCCGGTAGTTTCTGCTATCGCATATATCATTAAAAAACATGAAATAGATTTATCAGGTAAAAATGTTTTAATTATTGGTAGAGGTAATTTAGTAGGTAAACCAGCTAGTATGTATTTTATTAACCAAGGTGCTACAGTTATTTCTGCTAATAAACATACTATTGATTTAGAAAGTTTTATCAAAAAAGCAGATATTATTGTCTCCGGTGCTGGTCAACCTAATTTAATTAAAGGTGATATGGTAAAAGATGGAGTAGTGATTTTTGACGCAGCCGTAGTAGAAGAATCAGGTAAATTAAAAGGTGATTGTGATTTTGAAAGCGTATCCAAAAAAGCTTCTTTAATTACTCCTGTACCCGGTGGTATAGGTCCCATGACCGTTGCTATGTTGTATATGAATTTATTAATTTTAATTAAAAAATAAAATTATATGAAATATTATCAGATTACCGGAGGACAACCTTTGAAAGGAGAGGTGACTGTTTCTGGGGCAAAAAATTCAGCTTTAAAAATTATTATTGCTTCTTTGCTTTCCAATGGTAAATGTTTTTTATCAAATATTCCAAAAATTAGAGACGTAGAAATTACTTTAGAAATGTGTCAAGCGTTAGGTGCAACTTATAGATGGATCAAGGATGATGAATTAGAAATTGATAGCACTAATCTTAATGCTTTTACCATTCCTTTAGAATATCGTGATAAATTAAGAGTACCCATTCTTTTCTTAGGTCCGCTTTTACATCGTTTTGGTCAAGCTGAGATTCCATCTCCTGGTGGATGTAACATTGGAAAAAGACCTGTTGATTTTCATATTGAAGGATTAAAAGCTTTGGGAGCTGAAATTGAATATGCTGATAAGTT
>CAYNAL010000038.1:0-14710 GCA_964395555.1 uncultured Candidatus Saccharibacteria bacterium | reverse complement strand
ACCCTGAATCATCATGGGAACAACGGCAATCAAACCTAAGAAGATAGCACCAAACAAAGTAATCCTTTGAGCAGTTTTAGCTAAATACGTTGCTGTCATTTGACCAGGACGATATCCCGGAATGAAACCTCCATTTTTCTGTAAGTTTTCAGAAATCATTTTTGGTTCAAAAGTAATACTGGTATAGAAAAAAGTGAAAATAAAAACCATTAAGAAATACAATATACCATAAATCCACTGATTGTTAAAAATACCAGCTAAAGATTGACCAAAATGCATAATCGTAGGGTTAGAAGCTGCTGAAAGCATCTGTCCTATGGTAGAGGGTAAAAGTAGAATAGACAAAGCAAAAATAATAGGGATAACACCTGCATGATTGACTTTTAAAGGTAAAAAAGTTGAGACACCACCATACATTTTGGTGCCTCTCACCCTTTTAGCATATGACACAGGTATTTTTCTTTGCGCTTCTGTCACGTAAACTACTCCAGCAATAATAATCAAAGAAGAAACAATAAATGCTATTAAACCTAATAATTTAGTAGGATCAAAGGTAGCAAAGGTCTGACCAAACAAACGCGGTAATTCAACCACAATGCCAGCAAAGATAATTAAAGAAATACCATTGCCCATTTTTTGTTCAGTAATCAAATCACCCAACCAAGTTAAGAACATACTGGTAGCGGTAATTAAAACAATGTCCTGCACCCAAGCTAGAGGCGAATTAAAACTAATAATCCCTTGAAATCGTAAAAGATTTAAAAAACCAATACCCTGAATAATAGCCATAGGTACAGCTAAATATTTGGTAAATTGTTCAAATTTAGTTCGTCCAGATTCCCCTTCTCCATAAAACATTTCTTTGATATTGGGAAATACCATGGTTAAAAGCTGCATGATAATAGATGCAGTAATATACGGCGCTACACCTAACATACCAATAGATAGTTTGTCTAAAGCACCACCAGAAAAAATATTAAGCAAACCAAAGAATTGATTACTTTCAAAGAATGCTTTTAATTTAATAGGATCTACATCAGGTAAAGGAATAACTGACAATAAGCGGAAAACAATCAAAAGACCCACAATGATAAACACGCGGCGTCTTAAATCTTTTACCAAAAATAGTTTTCCTAATAGTTTAAACATTTTTTATTTTTTAGCCGATTCTATTGTTCCGCCTGATAATTCTAAAAACTTTTTAGCAGAATCAGTTACAAAACATCTTGAAATATAAAACTTTTTATTAATCTGTCTGTCTCCTAAAATTTTAATAGCAGCTGTTCTATGACCTTTCCTATAAATTAATCCTGCTTTAACCAAAACTGACGGATTAATATGGCTACCACTAGGAAATTTACTTTCCAATACAGACAATTTCACTATATCATATTTTTTTGCTCTTTTAGCAAAACCCAAACCTCTTTTTTTAGGAATACGCATGATCAACTCCCTAATAGCAGGTTTGATTTTAGCACCAGCTCTAGATTTCTGACCTTTTTGGCCTTTACCGCTATAAGAACCACGCTTACCACCTCGTCCTATTCTCTTGGTTTTTTTATACTTATAGCTAGATTTTAGATTATGTATCTGCATATGTTTGATTATACTGATTTAAGATGGCTTAAAGCATTTAAAGTAGCTTGAGCATTGTTTATCTGATTAGTACTAGTGCCAACTATTTTAGCGCTAACATTGTTATAACCTGCTAAAAATAATACTTCTCTCACGGCTCCACCAGCAACAATACCTCTACCTTTTACAGCGGGTTTAATAATTACCTTGCTAGCTTTAAATTTGCCTAAAACATTATGCCTGATGGTACCATCGAAAATAGCAACTTTAACAAAATGTTTTTTCGCATCAGAAACAGCTTTATCAATAGCCTGAGAAACATCTGCGC
Source organism: uncultured Candidatus Saccharibacteria bacterium (assembly GCA_964395555.1). Taxonomy (GTDB): domain Bacteria; phylum Patescibacteriota; class Minisyncoccia; order UBA6257; family JAPLYJ01; genus JAPLYJ01. The sequence goes on along the minus strand of CAYNAL010000038.1, from coordinate 12,807 downwards.
CTTTAGCTAAACCTACAGCTACTTTACCTTTTTTGTCACCCAAAAGAACAGCAGCTCTAAAACTCATGCGTTTGCCTCCGGCTACCACACGAGTAACACGCCTGATTTCCAAGGTTTTTTGATCGTATTCTGATTTTTCAATTTTAGAAAATTTCTTTTTTTCCATATTTTTTATTATATCTTGCCTGCTACTCTAAACCCTTCAGCTATATTTTTTACTCTGCCATGATATTTATACCCAGCACGATCAAAAACAGCTGTATCAATTTTAATTTTTTTAGCTTTTTCAGATAAAAGTTTACCTACTTCTAAAGCTAAATCAACTTTTTTTGCTTTGGTTTTAATTTCTAAGTCAGAAGCTGAAACCAAAATTTTACCAGTCTCGTCATCAATTAATTGAGCATAGATATGACTGTTGCTTCTAAAGACAGACAAACGAGGCTTAGACTCTGACCCTGTTATTTTAGCCCTAACCCTTTTTTGTCTTCTTGTTTTTAATATTCTTTTTTTTCTGTTTAAATTAACCATATAATTGATTTTATGATGAGCTAGCTACTTTTTTACCTGATTTTCTTCTAATAATTTCATCAGAATATCTTATCCCATTACCTTTATATACGTTAGGTTTGCGTTGAAAGCGTACTAAAGCTGCAAATTGGCCAACAGATTCTTTGTCCAAACCAGCAACAACTACTGTATTTTTTTCTGTTTTAACTGATAGATCTTTAGGAATATCTAATTTTACAGAATGAGAATATCCGATATTTAAAATTAATTCTTGGCCTTGAACTTCTACACGATAACCTACGCCTTCTACTTCTAATCTTTTTTCAAAACCAGAAAACACTCCTTGCATCTTATTTTTTAAATGAGCCACAGTCGTACCCCACATGGTATTACTTTCTAAAGTAAGTTTTTTAGGAGATACTCTGAAATCTTTTTCTGAAATTTCTAAAATAAAATCATCAGATATTACATATGACAATTCACCCTTAGGGCCTTTAATTGTAATATTGCGGCCTTCTTGAGTAAAGGTCACTCCTTCTAAAAAATCAATTGGTTTTTTACCTAATTTTGACATATAATTACCAAATTTCCATTAATATTTCTCCACCGACTTTCTTTTTCTTTGCTTCCCTGTCTGTTAAAAGACCTAAAGGAGTAGACAAGATTATACGACCTAAGCCACCTTGCAAAGGATGTAATTCTTTATACGGTGTATACACTCTCTGGCTAGGCTTAGAAATTCTTTTAATCTCACTTATTTTAGGAGATCCATCTTCTTCGTATTTTATAACTAATTCTAGTGTTCTATCAATTTTTCGTCCTAATTTGTTCACAGCAATTAAAAAACCTTCTCTAACTAAGATTTCAGCAATATCTAACTTCATTTTAGAATATGGCAAATTAGTGGTCTTTTGTTTAACCATTTGAGCGTTGCGTATTCGAGATAACATATCGGAAATAGGATCAGACATATATTTAAATATTATTTTACCAACTAGATTTCTTAGCTCCGGGAATTTCTCCTCTAGAAGCCATTTCTCTAAAACAAATACGACACAAACCAAAATCTCTAATATACCCTCTCTTGCGTCCACAACGGAAACATCTCCTCACTAAGCGAGAAGCAAATTTAATCGGTTTTTTAGATCTTGCAATAACAGATGTTTTAGCCATATTATTCTTTTTTTAAAGGAAAACCTAATAGTTTAAACAAACTAATAGCCTGTTCTCTCTTGGAGGCATTAGTGATAAAACTAATCTCTAAACCAAAAGGTTTACCGGAAACTTCTTGAGACACTTCTGGAAATATATTATGTTCTTTAATACCATAATTCAAATTACCTCTTTCATCAAAATTTTTCAATGGTATACCCCAAAAATCACGCATACGAGGTAAAGAGATATTAACAAAACGTTCTATAAAATCTTCTTTGCGAGTACCTCTTAAAGTAATCATTAAGCCTACTGGAGTACCTTCTCTTAATTTAAAACTAGAAATAGATTGTTTAGCATTTCTGATAGATGGTTTTTGACCAGCAATAGCTATTAAAGCACGTTGTACTCTTTCTAAATAGTCTTTACTATTTGATGGGTTTGTAGTCATGACCTTACCTATTCCAGCATTGATTATCACTTTGGTAATCTGAGGCACTGCATGAACATTTTTAAAACCCCATTCTTTTTGCATGGCAGGGATTACATTCTTTTTAAATTTTTCAGCAAAAATAGTCATATATGTTAAATTTTACTGCCACATTTTTGACAAACACGATACTTAGTATCTCCTTCTATTTTAAAAGATATTCTAGCTGGACTATTGCAATTTTTACAAAAAATCATGGCATTAGAAACATTTAAGGAACGAGGTACATTCACTACTTCACCTTTAGAACCTTCTTTTTTAGGTTTCTGATGTTTTTTAAATAAATTAATACCTTCTACGATTATTCTGTTTTTCTCTATAAAAACCTGCAAAACCTTGCCAGTTTTGTTTCTGTCTTTGCCTTTGATGATAATAACATTGTCTCCTTTTTTGATTTTCATATATATTATTAAACAATTTCAGGAGCTAGAGTGATAATCTTATCAAAACCTTTTTCTTTGATTTCTCTAGGAATAGGCCCAAAAATACGACCACCAATAGGTTCCATTTTGTCATTGACCAAAACCACGGCATTTTCATCAAAACTGATATATGAGCCATCTGTACGCCTGTAGGACTTAACCTGTCTGACAACGATAGCTTTAACCACATCTTTCTTTTTAACTGTCTTCCTAGGTTCAGCTACCTGTACAGAAGTCATGATCAGATCGCCTAATCTAGCATACCTTCTTCTGGTACCTCCGCGTACTTGAAAACAGCGAACAACTTTAGCTCCGCTGTTATCTGCCACTTTTAAGATAGTTTGTGGTTGAATCATATGCTTTTTATTAAGATAAACCGATAATTAGCCATTTTTTGTCTTTAGACAATGGTCTCACTGCTCTAATCAATACCTTGTCTCCAGTATGATAATGATTCTCAGGATTTTCAGCTTTAAAACGTTTAGTAGATTTGTAGTATTTATGATAGCGAGGATGTAGTTTTAAGCTAGTTACTGAAATCACGGCTGTGCGAATCATCTTATCAGAAACCACCTCACCTTTCAAGATGCGATGTTTTTTAGGTATTATTTTTTTAACAGGTAGTGTAGTCATATTTTAAATATTTTTTTCTTTTAAAACTGTTAAAATTCTAGCAATATCTTTTCTGGTACCATGTACCGATTTAATATTTTTCACTTTACCAGCAATCAAATCAAAACGTAAGTCACGTAATTTTTTACGGCTTGTTTCTAGAATAACCATTAATTCTTCTTTCGTTTTTTGTTTTATTTCTTCAATATCCATGTATTATTTTTCTGATTTAACAACTCTAACTTTAATAGGTAATTTATACGAAGCCATCTTAAAAGCCTTTTTGGCTATTTCTTCAGAAACACCATCAATTTCAAAAAGTATGCGTCCAGCTCTAACAGGAAAGACATAATGATCAACGGCACCTTTACCTCCACCTAAAGTTACTTCCGGTGGTTTTTTAGTAACAGGCTTGTCTGGAAAAACTCTCATCCAGATTTTGCCGCCTTTTTGCATAATACGCATGATAGCTCTTCTACAAGACTCTAATTGTCTGCTGTCTATCCAAGCTGAACCTTCTGCTTTCAATCCATAGGTACCATAATTTAAAGACACTCCCCGAGTATCAAAAGCCCTTCCGCGATTGCGGCCTTTGTTCCATTTTCTGTGTTTTACTTTTTTAGGTATGAACATATTATAAAATTTCTAAAATTTTTCTCCTTTATAAATCCAGACTTTTATTCCTACTGAACCATACATACAAAAAGCAGTAGCAGTGCCATAATCAATATCAGAACGCAAAGTAACTAAAGGTAAGCGACCTTCTTTAAGCCATTCTGCTCGAGCAATTTCTGCTCCATCTAACCTGCCTGAAACCATAACCTTGGCACCCATAGCTTCTTTGTGCTGCATGATTTTAGCTAAATGATTTTTTAAAGTTCTGCGATATGGCATTCTTTTTTCAATGTCTTCTGCAATATTTAAAGCTACTACTGGAGCAGATATCTCTGGTCTGCGAATTTCTTCTATATTAATATTTAAATTAATTAAGTTCTTGTCTGCGTTAATAATTTGTTTTTTGCTTTTCATCAAATAACTAACTAATGCTTTTCTTAAATCATCTACGCCAGAACCACCTCTACCGATAATTAATCCTGGTCTAGCTGATTTTAAATTAACAGTAACACTTTTATTAGTTCTTTCAATTTCAATAGCTTCAATCTTAGCAGCTTTGAGTTTTTTAGAAAGAAAATCTCTGATTTGCATATCTTCCTGTAAATATCTCACGGTATAGCGTTTATTAAACCACCTGGAAGTCCAATTCTGGTTAATGCCTAATCTGATTGATTTTGGATTTATTTTTTGAGCCATATATTTTAGATAGCTTTGCGACTAAATATTTTTTGTTTGTGACCTGTTAATTTACTAGTTTTATTCTGATTCCTGGCTTGTCTGTTTTTTAAAATATTAATATTTTTCGTTTTTTCATCTTTTATATTCTTTTCTACATTGCTTTCTGGCATCTTTGATAAAGATGGTTTAATAGTTTTTTTAGCACCTGATAATTCTCTTAAAATTAAAGTAACATGAGACGATCTTTTTAAAATAGGAGAAGCTGATCCCCTAGCTCGAGGCATAGACCTTTTTAAGGATGGACCTTGGTCTACTTTGATTCCTGAAACATATAAATTTTCAGGATCAAGTTTAAAATTATGCTTAGCATTAGCTATAGCTGATTTTAAAAGCTTGCTAATAGGTTTAGCTGATTTACCTGGTAAAAAATTAAGCTGAGCTAAAGCCTCTTGAACTGTCATTTTTTTAATCAATCCCGCAGTCAATCTGACTTTTCTAGGAGATATTCTGATATATTTTAAGATGGCTTTAACTTCCATTTCTGTATATTATTTTTTTGGTTTATTAACCGGAGCAGGTGCAGCACTAGCTGTAGCCTTAGCTTCCAATTCCCTCTGCATACGACCTCCATGTTTGATAAATTTGCGTGTTGGAGAAAATTCCCCTAAATAATGCCCTACCATTTCTTCTCTAATTTCTACATTAATAAAATTTTTGCCATTATGCACTGCAAAAACAAAACCCACCATTTCAGGAGCAATGACGGCATCTCTAGCCCATGTTTTAATAGGATTTTTGTCACCCAATTTTAACAAACCAACTTTTTTAAGTAATTTAGGGTTTGTATTAGGTCCTTTTTTTAGAGAACGAGACATATGTGTTAACGATTTTTTTAATTAATATATTTTATCTTTTTCAAGCTAAATTGTCAATAAAAATGCCATTATTTTCTCTTTTTCTTAACTCTCCTTTTAATGATAAGATTATTGGAATATTTTGTTTTTACCCTAGTTTTGTGTCCTCCAGTAACTTTACCCCATTTAGTTTTAGGCCTCTTAGTACCTCTTTGAGTACGACCTTCTCCACCACCATATGGATGGTCTACAGGATTCATGGCTGTACCTCTTACTGTAGGTCTAATTCCTTTTCTACGATTACGACCTGCAATACCTATGCTCACAATACCATGTTCAACGTTAGATAAACGTCCATAAGAAGCATATCCAGTGTTGATAACCTTTCTCACCTCTGAAGAAGGCATACGTAAATGAGTATGTTTGCCATCTTGGGCTAAAACTTCAGCGTAAGAACCAGCGCTACGAATTAATCTTCCTTCTGTCATGGGCATAGTTTCCACATTATGCACTGAACTGCCTACAGGAATATTTTTTAACATAAGTCTATTACCTATTTCCAAAGGAGCTGATTCAGCACAAACAATTTCTTTTCCTACTTTTAAATCAGAAGGAGCTAAGATATATCTCCAATCTCCGTCTCTATATGATACTAAAGCAATAAAAGATGTGCGGAATGGATCGTATTCGATAGAAACAACTTTAGCAGGAACATTCATTTTGGCTTGACCAAATTCTATTTCTCTATAAAGTTTTTTAACACCTCCACCTTTATGCCTGGAACTGATTTTTCCATGGCTGCGGCCAATGCCTCTTTTCCAAGATCTTGTTAAAGGTTTAAAAGGCTCTCTTTTTGATAAAGAACTATAATCAGCTACTTGCTGCATCCTTCTAGATAATGGTGTTGGTTTGTATTGTTTCATGTTTATCTAGATCCTAGATTAATTTTTTGACCCTCTTTTAAGGTAATAATAGCTTTTGATATCTTCTGAGGTTGCCTTATAATCCTGCCTCTATATTTAATAGCATTGCTTTTAATTTTTAAAATATTTACGTCTTTAACAGAAACGCTATATGATTTTTCAATAGCTTGCTTAACCATCGTTTTATTAACATTGCTATTGATAATAAAAACATATTTACCGCTGGGTTCCATGAGTGTGGCTTTTTCACTATAATGAGGGTGACGCAAAACCTGCCAAGAAATATCTCCGGAAGAAGAAACAACATGAGATTTTTTAGCTTCTACGGGTTTTACAACCTCATCTGTTTTTTTAATTTTTTTTGAAAAGATAGCAGACATGTAATTACTTTAATAATTTTTTATTTAAAATTTCCCAACCTGATTCCGTGATAATCAAATATTTTTTATCCAATAGCGAAACTACATCTAATTGATCAGCAGGTAACACTGTTAAATATGGTAAATTGCGACCAATTCTAAAAAGATTCTTTTCGCCACCAGTAGCTAAGATTGCTGAAGATGGTTTTTTCTCAAACATTGAATCTAAAATTTTACCAATATCTTTAGTTTTATTTACCTCCTGAGGAATATTTTCTAAAATTAAAAGTTCTTGATCTTTTAATTTAGAACTTAAAACCATTTTTAAAGCTTTTAATTTTGCTTTTTGGTTTATTTTCTTAACATAATTTCTCTCGTTGGTAGGTCCAAAAGTCACACCACCACCTTTCCAAATAGGAGATCTGATAGATCCATGACGAGCTCTACCTGTACCTTTTTGTTTCCAAGGTTTTTTGCCTCCACCAGCTACTTCACCTCTGCCTTTAGCATGAGCAATATTTTTACGTCTAGAAGAAACCATACCGTTATAAACAGTATAAATTAAATTAGGGTTAATCTTTGTTCCCCAAACAGCAGGGGCTGTTACCTCTTTTTCTTTTTTGCCTTTAATATTGTAAACCTGTATTGTCATGTTTATTTACCAACTATTTTTAACAAATCTCCTTTTTTACCAGGTAAAGCACCTAAAACTAGAATAAGATTTTCTGCTAAGTCTATCTGTAATATTTTTAAATTTTTAACAGTAATCTGGTCTCCGCCCATGCGTCCAGCCATCTTTCTGCCTTTGATAACATGCTGAGGATGGGTACCACCAATAGAGCCAGGTGCCCTTTCACTGTGTTTAGTACCATGGGTTTTACTGTGCCCACGAAAACCATGTCTTTTTACTCCGCCTTGAAAACCTTTACCTTTAGAAATTCCAGTAACATTTACTTTTTCACCTTCTGTAAAAACAGAAACATCAATCTTGTCCCCTGCCTTGAATTTTTCTAAATCATTTTCTGATACAACAAATTCTTTTAAATGGCGGATTAAAACATCTGATTCTGGTAAAGCTTTTTTTAAATGACCTCTTTGAGGTTTTTTCAATTTTTTAATTTCCCCTGTCCCTATCTGCACAGCAGTATACCCATCTTTTTCTTGATTTTTAACTTGGGTAACTGTATTAGGTTTAGCTTCCAAAATAGAAACCGGTTTTACTCGGCCTTCAGTGTCAAAAATCTGTGACATCCCTATTTTTTTTCCTAGAATAAATTTCATATATGTATTTTGTTGGCAATGAAAAACTGGGCAAGGGCCCAGCTTCCATGACTTTCCTAAAACTGGACTTTTAAAGGAAACTACTGGTATATTTTACATTTTAATTTCTACGTCTACTCCGGCTGGCAAATTCAAATTAGTTAAAGCTTCGATAGTCTGAGCATTAGGGCTCATAATATCTATCAACCTTTTATGCGTCCTAATTTCAAATTGCTCTCTGGCATCTTTTTTTACAAACGTAGATCTGTTAACTGTGTATTTACGATTTTCAGTTGGTAAAGGAATAGGTCCAATTACCTCACTACCGTGACGTAAGACCGTTTCAATGATCTGTCGGCAAGAATTATCAATCAGCTTATGATCATAAGCTCTTACCTTGATCCTAATCCTTTGTTTAAGTTCTTGTTTAGCAACTGTAGCTTTCACCGTAAAATTTTATTAATTAACTAACAATTTTAGATACTACGCCAGCTCCGACTGTTTTACCACCTTCACGAATAGCAAATTTTTGTTTTTCTTCTAAAGCAACTGGAGCTACTAATTTAACTTTAATTTTAGCATTGTCTCCAGGCATAACCATTTCTACGCCTTCTGCTAAAGCAACATCACCAGTGACATCAGCTGTTCTGATAAAGAATTGAGGCTTATAACCTGTGAAAAATGGCGTATGGCGACCACCTTCTTCTTTAGATAAAATGTATACCTCAGCTTCAAAATCTGTGTGGATAGAAGAAGCGCCTGGTAAAACTACGTCTTGACCACGCCTAACATCTTCTTTTTTAATACCACGCAAAAGTAAACCAACGTTGTCTCCAGCCCTACCTTCGTCTAATGTTTTGTTAAACATTTCTACGCCGGTAACTACTGTTTTAGTAGCTGGCTTAAAACCAACAATTTCTACTTCGTCATTAGTGTGAATAATACCTCTTTCAATTCTACCGGTAACTACTGTACCACGTCCTTCAATAGAGAAAATATCTTCTACAGGCATTAAGAAAGGCTTATCAATTTCACGAACAGGTTCTGGAAAATACGCATCTACTTTATCCAAAAGTTCAAAAATTGGTTTTAAAGATTCATCATCAACATTTTTAGCATCTAAAGCTTTTAAAGCAGAACCCCTTACAAAAGGAATTTCATTTCCAGGAAAACTATATTTAGTTAAAAGTTCTCTGGTTTCAGCTTCCACTAAATCAACCAACTCAGGGTCATCTACGATATCTACTTTATTCAAGAAAACTATCATAGCAGGTACACCAATCTGACTAGCTAAAAGAATGTGTTCTCTAGTTTGAGGCATGGGACCATCTGCGGCTGAAACAACCAAAATAGCTCCATCCATCTGAGCAGAACCTGTAATCATATTTTTGATATAATCACTGTGCCCTGGGCAATCAATATGAGCATAGTGCCTCTTTTCTGTTTCGTATTCAGAGTGATGAACGTTAATGGTAATTCCGCGTGATTTTTCTTCAGGTGCTTTATCAATCTGATCTACGGATAATGCTACTTTAGCCATACCTTTCATGTTTAAAGCATGAGAAATAGCGGCTGTTAAGGTAGTTTTACCGTGATCAATGTGCCCAATGGTACCAATGTTCATGTGTGGTTTACCACGAACAAATTTTTCTTTTTCTGCCATATTTTTGTTTATTTTTTTTAATTTAATTAGGCTTCGACTTGTTTAATTTTTAATTAATTGAGTAATACGATAATATAAAAAAAGAGCGTTTTTGTCAAATGTTAAGCTAAAATTATTATTTAGCTCTACCAGCAATGATAGTCTCAGCTACATTGCGAGGTACTTCCTCATAAGAATTAAATTCCATATTATAGCTACCTCTGCCTTCAGTCATGGAACGAACTTTGGTAACATAACCAAACATTTCTTCCAAAGGCACTAAAGCATCAATAATTTTACATTTAGCTCTGTCTGATATTTTTTCTATCTTCCCTCTTTTAGCATTGATATCACCAATGATATCTCCTAAAAATTCTTCTGGTACATTTACCTCTACTTTAACAATGGGTTCTATAATAACAGGATTGGCATTTTTAACAGCATCTTGAAAAGCCATGGCACCAGCAATTTTAAAAGCCATATCTGAAGAATCTACATCGTGATAAGAACCATCATATAAAGTGACTTTTAAATCTCTAACAGGATACCCGGCAATCACGCCTTTTTCCATAGATTCTTTTACCCCTTTTTCTACAGGAGAAATAAATTCTTGAGGAATGACACCACCTTTAATGGCATTAACAAATTCAAAGCCTTGTCCTCTTTCTAAAGGTTCTACCCTTAACCAAACATGCCCATATTGTCCCCTACCACCTGATTGTTTAATATATTTACCTTCAGCTTCAGCCATTTTTTTAACAGTTTCTTTAAAAGCTACCTGAGGCTTACCAGTATTAACACCTACATTGAATTCTCTTCTTAAACGATCTACTAAGATATCTAAATGAAGCTCTCCCATACCAGCAATAATTGTTTCCATGGTTTCTTGATTAGTTGTCACTCTAAAAGTCGGATCTTCTTCTGATAATTTATGCAAAGCCAAACTAATCTTGTCTTGATCTGATTTAGTTTTAGGTTCAATTTTAATAGAAATAACAGGTTCTGGAAAAACAATTTTTTCTAAAATGATAGGATGATTTTCATCACACAAGGTATCTCCAGTAGTAGTATTTTTTAAACCCACTGTGGTAGCAATATCTCCTGCATAAATATCATCAATTTCTTCTCTTTTGTCTGCAAACATTCTTACCAAACGGCTAATTCTTTCTTGTCCACCTTTAGTAACATTGTAAATATAAGAACCTTTGGTTAATTTACCAGAATACACTCTAAAATATGTCAAACTACCCACAAAAGGATCAGTAGCAATTTTAAAAGCTAAGGCAGAAAAAGGTTCATCATCAGATGATTTTCTTTCAATTTCCAAATCAGTTTTAGGATCTAATCCTTTTACAGGAGGTAAATCTAAAGGCGAAGGTAGATATTCTACCATGGCATCTAAAACAGGCTGCACTCCTTTATTGCGAAAAGAAGCACCACAAAAAACAGGCACCATTTTACCGGCAATAGTAGCTCGTCTAATAATTTTTCTTATTTCTTCTTCGTCAGGTTCTTTACCATTTTCCAAATATTCATTCAATGCTTTTTCATCTTGTTCAGCTACAGCTTCTATCAATAATTTATGATATTTATCAGCTTCTGATTTATTAGAGTCACTGATTTCAGTTATTTCCATGTTTTGACCTTGTTCACCGTCAAATTTCACTTCTTTCATGGTAATCAAATCAATCACACCTTCATGTTTGTCTTCTAAGCCAATAGGGATATTCAAAGCTACAGCATCAGAAGTTAATCTTTCTTTGATAGAACCAAAACTGAATTCAAAGCTTGCTCCCAATCTATCCATTTTATTGATAAAACAAATTCTAGGTACTCCAAACTTATCAGCTTGATGCCAAACTGTTTCTGATTGTGGTTCTACGCCAGCTACACCATCAAAAACTACAACAGCTCCATCTAAAACACGTAAAGAGCGCTGTACTTCTGCGGTAAAATCAATGTGTCCTGGAGTATCAATAATATTAATCTGGCATTCATATTTTTTGTCTTTTTGACGATATGAAGGAATCCAATAGCAAGTGGTAGCAGCTGAAGTAATGGTAATACCTCTTTCTCTTTCTTGAGCCATCCAATCCATGATAGTATCACCATCGTCAATGACACCAATTTTGTGAGCTACGCCAGTATAAAAAAGAATCCGCTCTGTAGTAGTAGTTTTACCAGCATCAATGTGTGCAATGATGCCTGTGTTGCGCATTTTGTCTAAAGGAAAATTTCTAGGCATGTTTTATTAAAAATATTTTTAAAATTTAATATAAATCTTGGACATAAAAAAAAGAGCTACCCCTTTCAGTTTTAAAAATCTTAGAAACTGAAATGAGCAAAGGCACGATTAGCTTCTGCCATACGATGTGTATCTAATTTTTTCTTAATAGCTGTACCTTCATTCTTAGAAGCTGCTATTAATTCCGCAGCTAATTTTTTAGCTATGGGTTGACCTTTTTTAGATCTAACAGCATTTAAAATCCAGCGGAAAGCTAAAGTCATTCGTCTCTCAGCATTAACGGGAGTAGGTACTTGATAGTTAGCGCCACCTACTCTTTTGCTTTTGACCTCCAAAGCAGGGCCTACATTTTCCAAAGCTAAATCAAAAATCGTAATAGGATCTTGTTTGGTTTCTTCTTTGATAATATCCATGGCTCGATAAAAAGCAGCCAAGGCTACTGATTTCTTGCCTTCTTTCATTAAATGATTAACAAACTTAGTTGCTATTGAACTTTTATAAATAGCATCTGGTTCGTAATTTCTAATTATTCTATGTTTCCTTCTCATATATTATTTTGCTTTAGGTCTTTTAGCTCCGTATTTACTTCTTTGTTGTTTTCTGTTTTCTACTCCGCCAGCATCATATTTTCCGCGTACCACATGATAGCGCACACCAGGAAGATCTTTAACACGGCCACCACGTAACATAACTACAGAGTGTTCTTGTAGATTATGCCCTTCTCCTGGGATGTAAGCTGTTACTTCCATACCATTAGAAAGCCTAACCCTAACTACTTTTCTTAAAGCGGAATTAGGTTTTTTAGGTGTAGTAGTAAAAACCTTTAAACAAACTCCCCTTTTAAAAGGTGAAGCAAAAAGACTAGATCTATTTTTTTTAACATTAAAGCCATGATCAAAAGCTGGAGCTTTGGTTTTTTTGCTTTTAGATTTTCTTTTTTTCTTAGTTAATTGATTTAAAGTGGGCATATAAAAATTTAATATGTATTGTATATTACTGGAAAATATATTAGCAAACATATCATATACTGTCAAATAAAAGACAGAGG
>CAYNAL010000037.1:0-5233 GCA_964395555.1 uncultured Candidatus Saccharibacteria bacterium | reverse complement strand
ATATAATAAAACAGATGGAAAATACACTTAAAACAAACAAAAATTCAGGTTTAGCTCCTATTTTAGGTATTATCGTAGCCTTTTTGATTATTATAGGTGGGGTTTATTATTTTTACCGTTACAATGAGAATAAATACTCTGGCTTAAATGAAGAAATTGATTTTTTACAATCTGGGTTTTTAGCTAAGGATAATCCTGGGATGAAAAGCGGGGTTTGGTATTTAAATTATGAAATATCAAGCTCGTCGCCCTTGACCATGGAATTGATTTTTGATCAAAAAAGTGTTTGTATAACAGGTGTTCAAAAAGCTTTGTGTTCTTTGTTTATGAAAAGCGTCTATATCGGTAGTAATGTGATTGTAGGAGGTAGGTTGCAAGATGATGGTTTGCTTGTTCGAAAATTAGAAGTGATACCATAATCTTGTAAAATTATAAATTATACAATTAAAGCCTGAAAAAGCTTTTAAAAAGCCTTTCTTAGGTACAAAACATTAAGATATGATTAAAATACAAAAAAGTTTTATCAAAAAATACCTTTGGTTAATAATTTTAATTTTAGCTGCAGGAGCTATTATTTTTTATTTTATCAATAAGCCACCTACAAAATTAAATAATTTAATGTCAGTTGCTCGTGGTCAGGTAAAACAAGAAATCAGCGTAATAGGTAAAGTTAAGCCTACCCAAAGTATTGATTTGGCTTTAGAAAGAGGTGGACGCGTTAAACGCCTCTATGTTCAAGTTGGAGATGAAGTTTACAGTGGTCAAGCTTTATTACAATTAGAAAACAATGATTTATGGGCACAGAGAGATCAAGCCGTAGCTGCTTTAGATGCTCAAAAAGCAAGATTATCAGAATTAGAGATTGGAAAAAATAAAACTGAAATAAATTTAGAGATAGGGAAAAACAAAACTGAGAAAAACCTTTCAGAATATTATCAACAAGCATCATTATTAATTAAACAATCATATTGGGTAGCTGAAAAAGCTTTACGCCAAACAATATCACCTTTGTTTGAATATCATGATAATTTGTCAGCATCTAATGCTGTCTATAAATTAAATTATCGCTATTGTAATGATTCTGCAGCTAATGAAGTTAATTTTTCACGCAAGCTTTTAGAACAAGTTTTAAAAGATTGGGATATAGCTATTAAAAACGCAGACAAAGCCCCTGAATCTGAATTAGATAATTTAATTTCTGTAACTGATAAATATCTTGTTCAAGTTCAATCTTTCCTTAATAAATTGAATGAAACTTTTATCATTGATTGCTATTTGGATGGGATGCAAACTACTACTTTGATTAGCAATAAAAGCTTAGGTGTCACTGCTCTAACTAACGTAGATACTGCTTTAAATAGTCTGCGTACCCAAGCTCAAGCTATCAATAATCAAAAATTTTTAATATCACAAGAACAGAACCAAGATTTAGGTCAATCTGATCAACAGATACAAGCTCAACAAGCTTTAATTAAGCAAGCGGAAGCTAACGTATCGTATTATGACGCCCAATTGTCAAAAACTAATTTAATAGCACCTTTTAGTGGGAAGATTACCAAAGTAGAACCACAAATTGGAGAAATTGTTAATTTAAATACACCTTTAATTTCTTTAATCGGAAAAGGTAAATTTTTAATAGAAGCTAATGTTTCAGAATCTGATATTGCTAAAGTAAAAATTGGAGATCAAGCAAAAATTACTTTAGATGCTTATGGCTCTGAGGTAGAATTTAGCGCTTCAGTGATAAAAATTGATTTGTCTGCTACTACGATAGAAGGTGTTTCTGTCTATCAAACTACTTTTCAATTTGATAAAGAAGATGATCGTATTTTAAGTGGTTTGACTGCTAACATTGATATCAATGTTAATCAAAAAGAAGATGTTTTATTTTTACCTTCGCGTTATATTATTTCCAAAGATGGTAAAAAATATATAAGATTAGTCACTGATGAAATTAAAAGTTTGATTGAAGAAAAAGAAATTGTTACAGGACTTAAAGGTTCTGACGGCAGAACAGAGATAATTTCTGGATTATTGGAAGGTCAAAAAATAGCTCCATAAAAACATGGATTTGATTCAGATTAAAAATTTGGTAAAAATATATGATGATAATGGTTTGTCTACTAAAGCTGTTGATGGGATAAGTTTGAATATTAAAACAGGGGAATACGTAGCCATCATGGGACCATCGGGTTCTGGAAAATCAACTTTGTTACAAATCTTAGGTTGCTTAGAAAGACATACTTCTGGAGAATATTCTTTTGATGGTAAAGAAATTAGTAGCTACAGCGACGAAGAATTAGCTTTAATGAGAAATCAAAGTATTGGTTTTGTGTTTCAGAATTTTAATCTTTTACCTCGTTTGTCTGTCTTAGAAAATGTGAAATTACCTTTGGTTTACAGTCAAATGCCAGCAGTACAAAGAGCACCCATGGCAAAAGAAATGATTAAATTAGTAGATTTAGAAGACAGAATGAATTATCCTACTTCTAAATTATCTGGTGGTGAAAAACAAAGAGTAGCCATTGCTAGGGCTTTAACTAATAACCCTAAGATTATTTTCGCTGATGAACCGACTGGTAGTCTGGATTCTAAGGCGGGGGAGATTATTTTAAAATTTTTTGAAGATATGCATAGTCAGGGTAAAACCATATTGTTGGTAACTCATGAATCTCAAGTGGCTCAATGTGCTGAGAGAGTTATACATTTAAAAGATGGTTGTATAGAATCTGATATTAATAATTCTGATCGTAGGATTGTGTATAAAAGTGGCTTTATTAAATAATATGACATTTAGGGATAACATTAAAATAGCTTTAGCAGGATTGACGGTACAAAAATCACGTTCTGCTTTAACTATCTTGGGAATTGTTATCGGTATTACTGCTATCATTTTAATTACTGCTTTGGGTCAAAGCGAGGAAAATTTAATTATCGGTCAAGTTCAAAATTTAGGTTCTGCTAATATTTATATCTTGCCTGGCCGCAGACCAGAAGGTGCGGCTGGCTTTGGAGCTATGATTATGAGTGATTCTATAAAAATAAAAGACATTGAAGATTTGCAAAACAAAAATAACGTACCTGATGCTAAAGAAGTTATTCCTGTAGTTTTTGGTATGGCTAGAGCTAATTATGGTTCTGAATCTTTTGATGCTATGATTTTTGGTACCAACGCTCAAGCTTATGATTTATTTAATTTAGCAGATTATTCCGGAGAATTATTTACAGATACTGATGTTAGCCAAAAAGCAGAAGTGATTGTTATTGGCCAAAAGGTAGCTGAAAAACTTTTTGGAGGAGATCAAGCTATTGGACAAAAGATTAAAATTAAAAATAAAAATTTTAGAGTTTTAGGAGTTTTAAGTAAAAAAGGTCAATCTTCTTTTGTAGATTTTGATGAAGTTATCTTAGGGCCTTACACTACTATTCAACAAGATATCTTAGGTTTCAAATATTTCCAAAGAGTAGTGGTAGCTGCTAATTCTAAAGAAGTTATTCCTAGCGTGATCAAACAAACCGAAACTGTTTTAAGAGACAATCACAATATTACTGATATTTCTAAAGATGATTTTTATGTCCAAACTCAAGATGACATTGTTAAAACCTTAGGTATCATTACCACTGTCTTAACAGTGCTTTTAACTTCAGTGGCTGCTATTTCTTTAATCGTAGGAGGTATTGGTATCATGAACATCATGTTGGTTTCTGTGACTGAGCGTACCAGGGAAATTGGGTTAAGAAAAGCTTTAGGAGCTACTAACAAAAATATTTTAAGCCAATTTTTAACAGAGGCGGTGATGTTAACTTTAGCTGGGGGGATAATAGGGATTACTTTTGGATCTATTTTAAGTTGGTTAATGACTTTGGTATTAAATAGTTTTTTTAATCTAGGTTTTACCTTTGCCTTTCCTTTAATGGGAGCATTCTGGGGAGTATTAGTATCTACTTTAGTAGGTTTTGTTTTTGGTATTTTCCCAGCATATACGGCATCAAAAAAGAGCCCCATGGAGGCTCTGAGATATGAATAAATTAATTTAAAAGTTTTTTTAATTCTGGTATCATTTTTTCCATGGCCTTTAAGCCGGATTGGATAATATCTTTACCGTTTATAAATCTGTTAAAACCAACATCTGAAGCGTATTCAATATCTGGCACAACAATAATATCTGCGTCTTTAGCACTTTCAATAGATAGGTTACATCTTAAAATGCTTAAAGAAGTATTGGCAACAGATAAAAAAGACATTAAGGGTTTGATTTCTCCTTTTTTTAAAGCACTGAAATATACATGATCTAAGTTAACAGCGATGACAATGTCAGCTCCCATTTTTTTTACAGTTTCAACAGGTACGGGCTGAGATAAACCACCATCCACTAAATATCTATCATTAATTTTTAAAGGTTGGAACATTAAAGGAATGGAACCACTAGCCCTGATAGCTTCAGACAAGCTCCCTTTGTCAATAATAACAGCTTCTGCGGTAAAAAGATCAGTGGCAACCGCCTTAAAAGGTATAGCCATGTTTTCAATATTTACAGAACCAATGATATCATTTAAAAAAGAAACTGCTTTTTTCCCTCCAATAATTCCAGAACCAATTTGAGGATCAGAAAAAACTTCTAAGAGATCTTTGTAAGAAAAATTATGTGCTAGGTTTTCAATTTTTAATAAATTACGTTCTACACCGTACATGCCTCCGATTAAAGCTCCGGCGCTAGTACCAGCGATATAATCTATATTAATTTTGTTGTCTAACAAAGCTTGAATAACACCAATATGGGCTAAGCCTCTGGGACCACCACTGCCTAACGCTAAACCAATTGTTTTTCTTTTGATTTCCATATATTTATTCTAACATCTTTTTTTAATCTAGACAATTGATAAAAAAGAAAATATTTTGTAAAATGATTATAAATTAAAATATAAAAAAAACATGAAACAAACAATTGTAAATTTAGCAAAAGCTTTCGCCGGAGAAAGCCAAGCGAGAAACAGATATACTTTTTTTTCTAAGATATCTAGGAAAGAAGGCTTTGAGCAGATAGCTGAGATTTTTCTTTTAACAGCAGACAATGAAAGGGAACATGCTTCTTGGTTTTATAAGATGCTTTTGGAATTAAAAACAAAAGAAAGTATTGTAGAAAATATTAAAGTAGAAACTGAGGTACCATGTATTTTAGGATCTACCATGGAAAATCTTAAAGTAGCTATTTTAGGAGAAACAGAAGAATAT
>CAYNAL010000036.1:0-5905 GCA_964395555.1 uncultured Candidatus Saccharibacteria bacterium | reverse complement strand
GAGCATCAATCATATTGTTTTTTGTTCAGTCAAATTAAAAATGGTCAAACTCAGACTCGACTTCAAGCCATGGTTAATTGTCATGATGGTTTTAAATTAGCAGAAGAAGATTTAAAAATTAGAGGTCCAGGTCAATTTTTGGGTAGTCGCCAATCTGGTTTTCCTGATTTAGCCATGGCTAGCTTAAAGGATATTTCTAAGGTTGAAGCTATTAAAAAAGAGGCTAAAACGATGTTAACGCAAGATCCTAAATTAGAAAAAACCCCTAATTTAAGAGAGAGGTTCCTACAGTTTGAGAAAGATTTAAAGATTAATTAGTACCGCCAATGGGATTCGGACCCATGTTCCGGGATTGAAGGCCCCGTGTCCTGACCAGGCTAGACGATGGCGGCTTACGTGTCACATTCTATCTAATAAAATTAAATTTGGCAAATATATGTTAATTCTAGGCATTGAAACTTCTTGCGATGATACTTCCGTAGCTTTGTTAGAAGTTAAAGGTAATCTTAAAAATTTCAGCTTAAAAGCCATATCTAATGTGGTTTCTAGTCAGATTAAGCTGCATGCCAAGTATGGTGGTGTAGTGCCTAATTTAGCTAGCAGGGAACATTTAAAAAATATTAGACCTGTTTTAGAAACTTGTTTAAAAGAATCAGATATGAGTTTTAATCAAGCTAAGAAAAAAATAGATTTGATTTGTGTGACTCGGGGTCCAGGTTTGATTCCTTCGCTTTTAATTGGTGTAAATTTTGCTAAAGCTTTATCATATGCTTGGCAGAAACCTTTAATTGGAGTAAATCATTTGTCTGGCCATTTATATAGTTTTTTGCTACCTTCTTTAAAAACAAAAAATATTAAAAAATTCAAAGAGAAACAATTAAAAGATATTTTTCCAGCTATTTGTTTGTTAGTATCAGGAGGTCACACTCAGTTGATCTATATGCAAAACTTATCTCAATATAAGGTAATAGGGGAAACAAGAGACGATGCTGCCGGAGAGTGTTTTGATAAATCTGCTAGATTGTTAGGTTTAAAATATCCAGGGGGACCAGAGATATCTAAACAAGCAGAAATATTTAAGGAACAATTTCTTAAAACACCTACGGATATTTCTTTACTTAAAAAATTATCAAAAGCAAAATTACCTCGCCCCATGATTAATTCTGCTAACTATGATTTTAGTTTTTCAGGGTTAAAAACAGCAGTTTTGTATTTGGTTCAAGACCTAGAAAAACAAAATTTATTATTAGATTATAAAACAATTTTAGCGTATGAAATTCAAAATGCTATTGTTGATGTTTTGATTAAAAAAACTTTAAAAGCAGCTGAATTTTACAAGGTAAAAAGCGTTATGCTCTCTGGTGGTGTTTCTGCTAATAGATTATTACGCCAGGAAATGTTAAATGCTACACAAGATTCAAAAAGAAAAATTAATTTTTTTGCTCCAGAATTAGCATTTACCACAGACAATGCCTTAATGGTAGCTTCAGCTGGTTTTTTTGAATATTTAAATAATCCTAAAAAATCTTTTGATTGGTCTTTGGTATCTGCTGACGCTAATTTATCATTGTAAAATCGTATTTTACGGTTGTTTTAAAATATGGTAGACTAAAAAATAGTAAAATTTATTGATTTTTTGTAATGTCATTATCATCTGTTTACGAATCACAAAAAGAAGAAAAAAAGATTTACAAGCTTTGGGAAAAGTCAGGGTTTTTTAATCCTGATAACATTAAAAAAGCTAAAAAACCATATTGTATTATCATGCCTCCTACCAATGCTAATGGCAATTTGCACATTGGTCATGCCTTAGGGATGGGTATAGAGGATATTATGATAAGATATCATCGTTTAAAAGGTGAGAAAACCTTATGGCTACCAGGTACTGATCATGCAGGCTTTGAAACTCAAGTAGTTTTTGAAAAACATTTAGAAAAAGAAGGTAAAAGTCGTTTTGATATGAAACGAGAAGATTTCTATAAAGCAGTTTGGGATTTTACTCAAACTAATAGAAAGGGCATTAGAGAACAAATTAAAAAATTAGGAGCTTCTTGCGATTGGTCCAGAGAAAAATTTACCTTAGATAAAGATATTATTAAAATTGTCTATGATACTTTTAAAAAACTTTATGCTGATGGATTAATTTACAGAGGAGAACGTATTGTTAATTATTGTACCAAACATCGTACGGCTTTTTCAGATTTAGAGGTAAACCATGTTTTACGCCAAGACAAATTGTATTATGTTAAATACGAATTTAAAAATGAACCAGGTAAATTTATTACAGTAGCTACTACTCGTCCAGAGACTATTCCTGGAGACGTAGCTATCGCAGTAAATCCTAAAGATAAACGCTATGAAAAATTAATAGGTAATTATGTAATAGAGCCTATTACTCAGAGAGAAATTCCCATTATCGCAGATATCTTAGTAGAAATAGAATTTGGTACCGGTGCTTTAAAAATTACACCAGCTCATGCTGCTGATGATTTTGAGATAGGGCAACGTCATCATTTGGAAATTAGAAAAACATTAGATACTAATGGTAGATTCAATGAATTATCAGGACCACTGGTAGGATTAAAAGTTAATGAAGCTAGAGAAAAAGCTATAGAAATTTTAAATCAAAATAATGCTTTGGAGAAAACAGAAGATTACGAACATCAAGTAGGGGTTTGTTACAAATGTGGTAATGTCATTGAACCCATGTTAATGGAACAATGGTTTATAGCTTTAAAAAAACCTATAGCTTCAAAACAAAATAAATCATTATCTGACTTAGCTTTAAGTGCGATTAAGACTGGTCAAGTGAAGATATTTCCTAAACGTTTTGAAAAAGTGTATTTTCATTGGTTAAAAAATATTCATGATTGGAACATTAGTAGACAGATTTGGTGGGGCATACCTATCCCTGTGTATTATTGCCAAGAAATGAAAAATGAAACTTGTCAGAAATCAAAAGGGATTATTATTTCAGAAAAAGAAATTAAAAAATGTCCGTATTGCGGTAGTGTTAATTTGATCAAAGACCAAGATACTTTTGATACTTGGTTTTCTTCAGGTCAATGGCCTTTTGCTACTTTAAAAACTCAAAAAAACAAAAAAGATTTCCAGGGTTTCTATCCCACTGGAACTATGGAGACAGGATATGATATTTTATTCTTTTGGGTAGCCCGTATGGTTATGCTTGGCTTATACGCCACAGACCAAGTGCCTTTTAAAGATGTGTATCTTCATGGTTTGGTTAGAGATCAATCCCATCAAAAAATATCAAAATCAAAAGGTAATGTGATCGATCCTTTGGATATGATTACAAAATATGGTAGTGATGCTTTAAGGATAGGATTGATTATTAATAATGCGCCAGGCAATGATTTAGTCTTATCCGAAGACAAAATTAAAGGATATCGTAATTTTGCTAATAAGATTTGGAATGCTAGCCGTTTTACAATGATGAATTTAGGTTCTGATTTTCAACCTAAAAAATTTGATGTTAAATATATTAAAACCTTAGCTGATAAAAAAATTATTAAACAATTAAAAGATACAATTAAAAAAGCTACTAACATGATGGATAGCTACCGTTTTTATCAAGCCGGAGATGTTTTGTATCATTTTTTCTGGCACAAGTTCTGTGATCAATATATTGAATCAGCTAAAAAACAGATGACGGATAGTAAAAAAACTGAAGCTACCAAACAAGTATTATATTATGTCTTATCTCAAAATTTGATTATGCTTCATCCTTTTATGCCTTTTGTTACTGAAGCTGTTTGGCAATCATTTAAAAACAAAAAACAGTCAATTTTAATGGTTCAAAATTGGCCAAAACCCTAATATGTTTGATATCATTATTGCACTTTTAATAGGTTTAGCACCAATTGTGGTTTGGCTGGGTTTTGTTTTGTGGAGAGACATTAAAAAACCAGAACCAATCAAATGGTTAGTAGCTGCCTTTGGTACTGGGTTATTAATCACACCTTTTGTTTTAATTTTAGAAAATTTATATGTTGTTTTTTGGAATAAATTAGCAGGGATTTTTTCTTTAGGGGATTGGGGCATACTTTTAGGGGCAGCTACAATCGAAGAAATTATTAAATGGTTTGCCGTATATATTCTTTTAAAGAAAAATACGCATTTTGATGAAGCTATCGATGCTATGATTTATTTGATTGTTTTAGCCTTAGGTTTTGCTACAGTAGAAAATATAATAGTATCTTTTCAAGGATTATTGTCTGGTACTATGGTAGCTAATTTACAGGTGTTAGGTTTAAGGTTTATTGGGGCCAATTTGTTACATTTGCTTTGTTCTGGTTTTATTGGTTTCTTCTGGGCTAAAAGTTTAATCAAAAAGAACAAAAAAATATTATTATTAGGATTAATCTTGGGTATTAGCTTGCATACTATCTTTAATATGATTATAATGAAGCTAGGTTCTGAGTTCTTATTAATGGGCAGTGGCATTTTATTCGTATTTGCTATGATAGTGCTATGGGCATTTGATGTTTTGGAACCTATTAGATTTAAAACAAAATAATTTAGAAAAATAAAAAATATGGCTAACACAAAAAAATCGAGCAATATTAATATTTCAGAAAACAATTGGCCTAGCAGCTCGGAAGAGGGTCAATTAACCATGGATGTCTATCAAACTCCCACAGAGATTATTGTAAAATCTGCCATAGCTGGAGTTTCTCCTAAAGACTTAGATATATCTATTACTAATGACATGGTAACAGTCAGAGGAAAGAGAGAACAAGAGGAAGAGGTGGAAGAAGATAATTATTTTTACAGAGAATGTTTTTGGGGTACTTTTTCTCGTTCGGTTATTCTCCCCATGGAAGTAGATGCTAACGAAGCTAAAGCTACTTTTAAAAATGGTGTTTTAACTATTAAACTTCCTAAAGTAGAAAAAGTTAGGACCAAGAGATTAGACGTAGACGAAGATTAAAAAAAATTGCCCTGCAAAAGGGCAATTTTAATAATATTTTTTAGATTAAAAATAATTACATTTTTCTAAAATATAGGCAACATCTTGCACAGATAGGGAAACGTCCGAGTTTTTTTATTTTTTTTCTAAAATTCTTATACATAGCGTTGTTCCAAATTTCTTGGAATGTAGCATTATTAAGGTCTCCCATTTCCAATTCTTTACATTGGGTTACTTTACCATCTGGTTGTATATAAGCAAAATGCCAAGCACAGAGCGAAGGGTCTGTAAAAATAAATTTTTCAGGATTTTTATAATATGTTTCTATTTGTTCAAGGCTAAGATCTGGAAAGATATTTATAAAAGAATGTTTATTCCTTACTTTTTGTAGGGCTTCATATAATTGTTCGGGGGACACTTTGCTAGCATCGGTTTCTAATTTTATTTTGTTTTTCATCTCTAAATCTAGCCCACCGCACATA
Organism: uncultured Candidatus Saccharibacteria bacterium; assembly: GCA_964395555.1. GTDB lineage: Bacteria > Patescibacteriota > Minisyncoccia > UBA6257 > JAPLYJ01 > JAPLYJ01. Next base: position 493 of record CAYNAL010000036.1, on the reverse strand, counting down.
CGGTTATGGTCTTCATTCATATCGTCTGTTTGCATCCAGAGATGCTGAAAATTGATTCCATCAATTCCTATATCGTTTGCTACTTGGACTATTTTATCAAGATATGCAAAATTTTCATTGGAAATAGAAAAATTTAAAAATATTAAAGGGAATTTTTTATTTTTTTTCTTTTTTAATTCACTGATTTTTTTCATTGCAGCGATGGATTTATCAAAAGTGCCAATAACTCCGCGAATGTGATCGTGGGTATCACGATCTCCATCAATAGAGCATATTAAAATATCTAAACCAGCGTCTATTATATCTTCTGCTTTTTCTTCAAGCAACGCGCCATTGCTTACCATAATACATGGCATTTTCTTTTTTTTGATAATATTAATAATTTTTGGAAGATCGGGATGAAGAGTTGGCTCTCCTCCAGTTAGAGTGATATATGGTTTTGGACCACGCCAATGATTAACTATTTTTTCAATGTTTTCTGGCTTAATCATTC
>CAYNAL010000035.1:0-2586 GCA_964395555.1 uncultured Candidatus Saccharibacteria bacterium | reverse complement strand
GATTCTTGGCATAGCCTTTTAGATGATCTTTTGAAAGAAGGACATAAAATAGGTGATATAGAATTAAGCGGTTTGGTCATTCGTAAAGAACAGCCTACTCAGTTTTCTCAAAATGTTAATGACAAAGTTTCTATTAATGATTATCATGATCGTTTCCGCAGTCGTATCATGTTTCCCATACGAGATATTTCTGGGTCAGCTGTAGGTTTTACTGGTAGAATTTTCCAAGGTCAAAAACCTCTAATAACAGTTAAAAACATTGATGAGGTAGGTAAATATGTAAACACACCTCAGACTTTGGTATATGATAAAGGTCATATCTTATATGGTTTGGATAAAACAAAAAATGATTTAAGACAAGCAGGGGAAGCTGTTTTAGTAGAAGGTCAGATGGATTTTTTGGCAGCATATCAGAATGGTTTAAAAAATGTAGTAGCTTCTTCAGGCACAGCTTTGACACCGTATCAGTTAGCTATCTTAAAAAGACACGCTAACAAATTAATTTTAGGATATGATATGGATGAAGCTGGGCAGATTGCTACAGAAAGAAGTATTAATTTAGCGCTTTCCCAGGGTTTAGAATTAAAAGTTTTAAAATTAGAACAAGTTAAAGATATTGCTGATTTGGTTTTAACAAATCCGGAAAAATTGCATGAATTGGTTAAGGCAAGTCAGCCTATCATGGAATTCTATTTTGAAAGAGCCCAGAAACAAGGAGACACAGAAAAAGTAGAAGGTAAAAAAACCATTTGTTCGTATTTTCTACCAAAAATTAAAAATTTAGTTAATGCGATAGACCGGGAATATTGGTTGGAAAAATTAAGTCAATATGTCAAAATCAATCAAAAAGTGTTAGAAGAAGAGTTAGCTAAGATTAAAACAGAGACTGTTATTGTTGAAGCTTTTGAAACAAAAGATCCTAAGATTGTTAGTGATCAACCCATAGCAGATAATATATATCATTTTTTGTCAGAAAATGTTTTAACCCGTCGCCAGATTTTAAGTCAGAGGGTATTTTCTTTAGGTTTACAGGATTCAGCTTTGTTAGATTTGGTTTTAACCCTTAAACCGTATTTGTCAGAAGAAATTAACTATTTGATGGCAAAGATACGCAAAGAAGATACATGGATTTTAAAAAAAGAAGAATTGAAATTTTTAAATCTTTCTTTGGAAGAAACAGCTCGTTTGGATTTTTTCTTTCTAAAAGGGGACTTTGAGTTAGAATTGTTAGATCATTTGGAAATTGATCCCGAAGAAGAGATTAAAAGCCATCTTAAAGAAATCAAAAATGAATTTATCAAAGAGCAGATGGAAAAACTTAATATGGAAATCAAAGCTTGCGAGAATAGCCCTGACAAAGAAAAAATGGTTAAACTGATTGATGATTTTCAAAAATTGTCCCAGGATCTATCAAAAGAATAAAATATTTAAAAATATGATTAAGAAAAAAAAGAAAAAACAAGGTAAAAAAATTTTAAAAAAGAAAACTCAAAAAAGGGTTATTAAACAACCCAAAATTAAGAAAAAAAAGAAATATTTGATTAAGAAAAAGCTTATTGTCAAAAAATTATCAACATTTAGAAAAAAGAACAACAAGATTGTAAAATCTGCTATTGTTTCTGAAAATAGCAAAAAGATTGAAGAATTAGTTAACAGAGGCAAACAAAAAGGTTTTGTTACCCAGTCTGAAATTTTAAAATACATGCCTCAGATTGAACAAGATATTCCTCTTTTAGAAAAACTCTATGATCGTTTAGCTTCTGCTAGTATTGAAGTGGTAGAAACTCCTGAGCTTTTAGAATTAATCGCACCAGTAACAGAAGATGAATTAAAAAAAGTGGTAGAAGTGTCAGATAACTATGCTGATTCAGATGCGGTACAAACATATTTAAGAGAGATAGGTCGTATTCCGCTTTTGTCAGGAGAAGAAGAAAGGGAATTAGCTAGACGCATTGAAAAAGGTGATGAAGATGCTAGACAAAAAATGATTCAATCTAATCTTCGTTTGGTTGTTAGCATTGCTAAACATTATTCCAATCGCACCTCTAATTTAAATCTTTTAGATTTAATCCAAGAAGGTAATATTGGTTTATCTAAAGCTGTAGAAAAATTTGATTACCATAAAGGTTACAAGTTCTCTACATATGCTACTTGGTGGATTCGTCAGGCTATTACGCGTTCTCTAGCTGATCAAGCTAGAACTATTCGCATTCCTGTTCATATGGTAGAAACCATTTCTAAGTGTTTACAATGTAGACGTGGTTTGATGCAAAATCTAGGCAGAGAACCTTTACCAGAAGAAATTGCCGCTGATATGAATGAAGATATTGAAAAAATCAGATATATTATGAAAATATCTCAAGAAACTTTGTCTTTAGAACAACCTATCGCTTCTGATGAAGACGGGGAAAGCTCTTTAGGAGATTTTCTACCTGATGAAAGTCATCTTACTCCGCATGAGTTAGCTTCTGCTAGTTTGTTAAAAGATCAATTCAGAGAAATCTTAGCTGATTTAGCTGAAAGGGAAAGGGAAGTATTAAAAATGCGTTTTGGCTTAGAAGATGGTGTGACTCATACATTAGAAGA
>CAYNAL010000034.1:0-4204 GCA_964395555.1 uncultured Candidatus Saccharibacteria bacterium | reverse complement strand
ATAAAAATTTTGACGTGATAGTTTATATATGAGAGAATTAAGGAAATTTAACGTAAACAGAATATTAAAAAAATTAACAATACAAACAAAGGGATCGGTAATATTGCTAGTATGATTGTGGTCGTAGCCATCTTAATGGGTGGTATAGACGGATATACATATTTAAAAAATCAATCATCTGATATTATTGAAATAAATTGCGAAGATATACAAGGTCAAGGTGTAAGAGATCAGTGCTATTTAAATATTGCCAATATTAGGCAAGATTTATCTGTTTGTAACAGAATACAGGGTCAAGAGACAAGAGATCTTTGTTATACAATGGTAGCAGATACTATATTAACATCAGCGCCTAATCTTGATAACAATTTAGAACCTGTTGAAAATTTAATAGAGCCTATCTCTAATCCTATTAATCCCGATACTTTAATTGTTAAATTAGATGTGCCGTTTGTTTCACAAGCACCGTTTGGAGAGTGGTCTGACCCATATCAACAGAATGGCTGCGAAGAAGCGTCGGCAATAATGGCTGTACATTGGGCAAAAGGAATAGATCTTCCACTTCAAGAAGCTAAAGAAGAAATTATAGCCATATCAGATTGGCAAAATAAACAATATGGTATTTATCAAGATACTTCAGCGTATGATACAGTCAAAAGAATTTTTAAAGAATATTTAAAATATCAGAAAGTAGAAGTTGTTGATAATATTAATTCTAAAGATGTAATTAATGAATTAGTAAAAGGTAATTTGGTAATAGTGCCAGCGAATGGACGTGTTTTGAATAATCCATCCTTTAAACCCCCTGGTCCAGTAGCGCACATGCTTGTAATTATTGGTTATGATTATTTGACCGAGGAGTTTATCACCAATGAGCCAGGTATAAATTATGGAAAAGATTATCGGTATGATGCAGATGTTATGTTTGAAGCATTTAGAGATTACCCCACAGGTAATTATGAGCCGATTAATACTGATGTAAAAACGATGATCATTGTCCGAAAATAAGTTCTTATGTTTTTTGTTAAAATAAATAGAAAAATGGTCATTAATAATTAAAAAAATAACAATTATGACTGATCAGGAAAACACACAATATAAGATTAAAAAAGATAGATATGTAAATGTGCGTGATGGTAACTCTCATTTTCTTAATCTTTATTGTGGTAGATGTGGTCAATACCTTGCTCTTTATCAAAAGGATGGACGTGGCTCGTTAATAAGACTATATCTTGATAGAATTTTTGATCCAAAAGAATTGTCAGAATTATATTCTAAAAGTATAGAAAAAAAGAATATACCTAATCTTAAGTGTCTAAAATGCGACTTACTTATTGGCATACCGATGCTATATAAACCTGAGCAAAGATTCGCATTTCGTTTGATTCGTGGTTCATTTGTAAAAAAGAATAAAAACGTTAAATAAAAAATTAAATTACATATATGGCACAATATGAAGCAAAAACAGAAGATAATAAATGTCCCTTTTGTGAGATAGTAAAAGGAAACTTACAAACTCCAGGAATTTTTTGGCAAGATGAGGAATTCATGGCTTTTCTTTCTATTGACCCTAATACTGAAGGTTTTACTTGTGTTATTCCGAAAAAACACTTTGATAGTGATGTATTAAAAATGCCAGATGATATTTTACAAAGATTTATCATCGCATCTAAAAAAGTAGCTCAAATACTTGAAAATTATTTTGAAGATGTTGGTCGTGTTGGTTTGATAATAGAAGGGACTGGAATTGATCATGCTCATATTAAATTAGTCCCAATGCATGGAACAGAGGATTTAAAAAAAGGTATTTGGAAACAAATTTTAAGTGACAAACAATTTTGGTTTGATAAATACGAAGGTTGGATATCTTCTGGCAGTGGACCTAAAGCAGACTCAGAAAAATTAAAACAATTAGCAGAAGCTCTTAAAAAATTTCAAGAGAATTAATATATATGATATGGGAATTGAAATTGAATTAAAATTTCTTTTAACAGATTCTTTAGAAAAAATCATTGAGAAATTTGGTGATTGTGTTAAACAAGCAAAAAGAACCTATCAAAAGACAGTTATGTTTGATAATGAGCAAGGATTGATGGAAAAAACAAATGGAAGAATTAGATTACGTCAAAATGGAGATATTGTTACAATGTCCTATAAACTACCTTTGTTATCTAATGACGTAAAAAAAGAAATAGAATGGGAGACTAAAGTTGATAACTGGGAGATAGGAGAAAATATAATAAAAGCTATGGGATTTAATGAAACTACCTCGTATGAAAGATATAGAACTAGTTTTATATATAAAAATGTTGAGATAGAAATTGATGAATATCCTTTTGCTAATTTTATTGAGATAGAAGGTGAAGAACTAAAAATTAGAGAAATAGCTAGGGAATTAGATTTTGATGTTAAAGATGCGCTGAAAGATCCCTGTGATACTTTGTTTACAAAATGGCGGTTAGAAAAAGGTTTACCGATGAAGCCTCATATGAGATTTGATGATTATGATAGGTAAATTAATAATTTTATTTAAATGTACTTAAATTTAGTGGTTATTTTACTTGTTTAATTTGATTTTGCATATTTTGTTGATTTTGTATAATATAGGCATTAGTTTGATATCAAGAGGTTTTTAATCTATGTAATATGAATAATGAACTCTATGAAGTAATAAAAGCATATGCTATCAAGTCTCATAAAGAGTTGGCTTCATTACTTTTAGATAAATCAAAAGATCAGCTAATAGCCCTTTTTAATGGCTTAATTACTATTTATATCAATGATAAAAATTCATCACTTCTCAGGGAATATATCTCAGTGTCTTTAGCAGGGTATACGCCTACAAATACTAAAATTGGATATAATGGATTTAAGCAGTCAACGCAAATTGGCGGTAAAGTTATCGCTTGCGAAGCTAAACCACAAAATTTAAATACCGGAGATAACAGTAAAAGAAAAAATCCTCGTCGTTTAACTGGTGGAGGTAATTTTACAGATTATACGCATAAAAGATTTGCAAAAGACAAGAAAGAAAATCCCAATATGCTTATTAGCGGTTTTGTGGATGGAGAATTGATCTATATCTTAGAATTTCCTTTTAGTTGCTCATCTTTTATTAAAAGATTAAAAATTCAACTTAAAAAAAGATTTCCGAATGGAGATAAGCCAGGCGAATTTTTACGTAGCGCAAATTTTACTTTTGAACATTATAAAAATTACAAGGAATTAAAAGTAATTTATCTTAAACAAGATAAATTAGAAAAACATAAAAAACAGCTTACACAAAAATATTATGACTTTTTATTTAAAAAAGTAGAACATGAAACCAATAGATAAGATAATTCAGGGTGATGCTCTTAAAATTTTAAAAAAAATTGATGATGATTTTGTTGACTTAGGGATTACATCTCCGCCATATAATAAAGGCGAGAAATATAAAGGTTGGTTGGTAAAAAATGTTAAATATAACGCTACAAGCGATAATGTTTCTGAAGAAGTTTATCAGGATCAACAAATTCAAGTATTAAATGAAGTTTTTAGAGTTACGAAACCAGGTGGTTCATTTTTTTACAATCATAAAACAAGATGGGCTCGTGGGAAAATGTTACATCCTATAGAATGGATTAAAAAAACAGAATGGACAGTTAGGCAGGAGATAATTTGGGATAGAATGATCGCGGCAAATATTAGGGGTTGGCGATTTTGGCAAATTGATGAAAGAATCTATTGGCTTTATAAACCTATTGATGATAATAAAATTGGAAAGGAATTAAAATCTAAACACGCATTATTAACTTCAATTTGGCGGTTTCCACCCGAAAGAAAAAATGGACATCCAGCACCATTTCCATTGCTTTTGCCAACAAGAATAATTTATTCTATTTTAGATGATAAAAAAGGAGTAGTGTTAGATCCATATGTTGGTAGTGGGACAACCTGTCTGGCTGCAAAATTATTAGGATCAAATTATATTGGTATAGATATTTCAAAAGAATATGTTAAAGATGCAGAAAGCAGATTAAAAAATTACTTGGATTACAAAAAAATAGTAACAGAAGAGATGTCTAAACATGTTGTAGAAAAAACATTTGCAGATAGGAAAAATAATAATGGAAATACTGGAAAATACAGAAATGGGAAATTGCCATCTCAATCAAAGCTTTTGTAATTAAAATTAATTATAGTAGTAGATATAATGATTTTT
>CAYNAL010000033.1:0-4871 GCA_964395555.1 uncultured Candidatus Saccharibacteria bacterium | reverse complement strand
ATAGTTTTAGAAACAGATGAAAGCGATCGTTCTTTTTTGTTGTTTGATCCAGATGTAGCTGTTATTACCAATATTGATAAGGATCATTTAAATAATTATGACAATAGTTTTTTAAAATTAAAAAAAGCTTTTTTTGAATTTATCAAAGGCAAGGGACGAAGAATATGGAATGTAATTTGTATTGATGATTTAGATTTAAAAGAAATCTCAAAAAATTTTAAAAATATTTTAACATATAGCGTTAAAAATCAGGCTGACTTAGAAGCAAAAAACATATTATATAGTTCTAAAGGTACTCAAGCAGATATTTATTATCACAATAAAAAGAAAGGTGTTTTAATTTGGCCTATTCTGGGAGAAAAAAATCTTTCTAACGCCTTAGGTGCTATTTTAGCTAACATGTTAACAGGCGTAACAATTGAAAAAAGCATTTCAATTTTAAAAAATTTTAAATTACCTGATCGTAGGTTAGAAATCAAAGGTAATTTTAAAAAAGCCATAGTTATTGACGATCACGCTGACCATACTACTGAAATCAAAGCTACCTTAGAAGCTTTAAAAGTTTTAAATCGTAGATTGATAGCAATATATCAGCCCCATCGTTATAGCCGGATGAAATGTTTAAAAAAATCAATAGGAAAAGCTTTTAAAGCTGCCGATATGATTATTACTGTGGATTTATGTTCTGCAGGAGAAAAACCTATCAAAGGTATCAGTGGTAAGGTAATATTTAAATGGATTAAAAAAACTAATTCAGGTAAAAATGTTTTTTATATTAAAGATTGGAAGAACGTACCAAAGTTTTTATCAAAAAAAATCAAACCTCAAGATTGTATCGTGATTTTAGGTCCAGGGACAATTAGCGGCTTGTCTGATCTTTTAATCAAAAATTAACCTTTTGCTATTACTACTCCAGCGACACTTTGAGCACCGGCTTTTTTTAAAATTTTAGCTGCTTCTTCTAAGGTAGCTCCAGTAGTAAAGACGTCATCAATTAACAAAATGTTTTTGTTTTTTATTTTAGAAGAATCTTTTACAAGAAAAATATCTTTTACATTGTTTTTGCGTAGAATCGTGTCTGATATGTTGGCTTGAGCTGGATTATCAATCGTTCTAAAAAGAATTTCAGTATTAACAGGGAAATTTAATCTTTGGCCTATTATCTCTGCTAATATTTGAGCTTGATTAAAACCTCTTTGTTTGATTTTTTTATTGTGAAGAGGCACAGGGATTAATTCCCAGTTTTTGTCTTTTAGGGAATATTTGTTTTGTTCTAAGCTTTTTAAAAGCCATTCTGCTAAAGGGTAAGACAAAGATTTGATCCCTTGATATTTAAACCTATGGATAGCTTCTTTCACTAAGTAATTTTCATATGGTAAAGCTGCTTTTAAAAAAAGTAAATTAGTCTTATTTTGACAAGAATTACATGGTTTTATCTGATTTTGAGGCATTTTTTTAAGACAAACAGGGCAAAACAAATCATGGTATAGATAGGTATCCATATCTGATAGGCAATTGGGGCAAATAGGGTATTGTCCAGATATTTCTTTTTGGCAATTAAGACATTGCCAGGGGAAAACCATGTCTAGAAAAGATTGGGTTAAATTGGTTAAAAAATCAGTTCTCATTAAAATGTTTTTTGTTGTATAATCATATTATATTAATAAAATATTTTTGCAATTTGTTTTATTAGTGTATAATAATATGTAAATAAAACATGTTAGAATTTCTTACAAAAAAAACAAGATTTCTAGGATTAGATATAGGGACAACATCTATTAAAGTGGCAGAGTTACATTTTTCTGGCGGACGTTTTCAACTTTCTTCTTACAGTATTTTAACTAATTACGGACACTTAGAAAGATTAAACGATGCTATTCAAACTAGTTCTTTTAAAATTTCAGAACAATCTGTGGCGGGTATGATTTCTACTATCTTAAAAAAATCAAAAATTGATGTAGCTGATGTGGTTATGTCTGTTTCTAATTTTTCTAGCTACACTACTGTTTTAGATTTTCCCTACGTTTCTGATAAAGAAATCAGTCAAGCCATGCCTTTTCAAGCTAAACAGCATGTACCTATCCCTCTATCAGAAGTAGTCTTAGATCATCAAGTCGTAGAAGAGCAATCAGGTCGTTTATTAATTTTATTAATAGCTGTACCAAAAGATTTAATTAATCGCTATATTAAAATAGCAAAATTATGTAATTTAAAAATTAAAGCTATAGAGTTAGAAGCTATTAGCATGGCTCGTATTTTAGTGGCAAAAGACCCAAATCCATCTTTAATTTTAGATATTGGTGGACGCATTACTTCACTAATAGTTACAGATAAATCTTCTGTAAGAATGACTGGTACGATTGATATAGCAGGAGGGGATTTAACACAATTGCTTTCTTCTGGTTTATCTGTTAGTCCCATGAGAGCTGAAGAAATTAAAAAAGCCTATGGTTTAAAACCACCCCCTGGTCAGGAAGCTATTACAGGACTCATGACTACAGTTTTAGACAATATTAAGTTAGAAGCAGAAAGAATGATAGCAGCTTACTATCGTAAAAGTGGTAGAACTATTAATCAAATATATGTTACAGGTGGTTCTGCTAATTTAATAGGCATATTAGAATATTTTTCTACTAATTCAAATTTAAAATTTATCAAAGGAGATCTTTTTGAGTTAGGTTTGGTAGATTATACTCCAAGTTTAGCTCCTATTATCAAAGATATTGGTCCGAGCTTGACAGTGGCTTGCGGTCTAGCAGTAAAAGGATTACAATAGGTGTGCAAAACTATCTTTACTTTTAATTTTGATATATAATATAAAGGCAGACAATTTAATAAACTTTTTTCAAAATTTAAATTTATATGAATATTAATAATACTAACAACAATCCTTTTGGGTTACCTTCTTCTGCTATGAAAAATATTACCTGGCCTAAAGGGTTATTAATAGGTGCAGGAGGACTGTTTGCTAGCATGCTTATTATTTTATTAGCTTTGAATTTATATACAAGCAGTCAAGAAAAACAAATAGTAGTTTTAAATGACAAGATTAAAGAAATTCAAGCTGGTTTTCCATCTGATAAACAAGCAGAGGTAATTAATTTTGAATCTCGTTTGCAGAATTTAAATGATCTTTTAAATAACCATAGATATCTTACTCAACTTTTTGGTAATTTAGAGACTAATACTCATCCTAAGGTATATTTGAATAATTTTAATTATGACGAAGCTAGCGGATTAATCAAAGCTAGCGGCACAGCTCCTAACTATACAACGGTAGCAGAAGCTGTTTCTGGTTTTGTTCAAGCTCCAGGCGTAGAAAATGTTGTTTTTGATAATCTACAGATAGACAATGTTACAGGCAAGACTACTTTTTCTTTGCAGATAAAGGTCAATAGTAGTATTTTAAAGCAATTAGCAAATCAAACATAGCATATGAAAGAATCATCAAAACAAAGTTTAGCCATTTTAGCCATTACCGTGTTTTTATCTGGCTCTCTTTTTGTGTTTTTTAATGTAATTAAACCAGGCTTGTCTAAAGTAAAAGGTATTATCGCAGAAAGGCAAAATCAAGAAGAAAATATTAAAGTGTTGGAAGGCTACAAATCAAAATCAGATGCTATCATTCAGCGTTACGCAGAGATAGCTAGTCAGATTGCTACTATTAATATGACTTTACCTACCGAACCTAGGCCAGCAGAATTATTATCCATTTTAGATGTTATTGCTCGTACCAAAGGTGTTAATTTAACAAATGTAGTTTTTAAAGAAATTAAATCTGTTGCTAAAGAAACAATCGTAGCTTCAGATCAAGAGGGAGTAACTAGTACCAAAGCTATTAATTTAGGAAGTATGAAGCCAAGTATTTTACAAGTTAATTTAAGTTTTGTTACTTCATATGAAAATTTCAAAGCTTTTTTGATTGAAATAGAAAAGGAGAGGAGGTTAATGGATTCCATGGTTGTTAATTTATCCCCTATGGCTTTAAATGCTACAGCTGTAAGAGGGAGAACACTTGCGAGTAATAATATCTTCAATTATACCTTAACTTTGAATGCGTATTTTCAGCCAGTAAATCAAATTAAAAATTAAATCATATGGCTATAGAAATTCCTCAAGAGAAAAAAATTAATTGGATGTATATCATTATCATCTTAGCCGTAGCAGTGGTGGGATATTTAGTTTACAGTTTTATTGCTACACCAGCAGACCAAGCTGATATCGTTGATGCTAATAATTTAGTAGATCCCAATACTTTAGCTATTCAAAATATTAATTTGAATATTGATAATGTTTTAAACAATCCGACGTTTACAAAGCTCATCAGTCACACTAATTTACCTTTAACTGTGCCTAAGTTAGGCAGACCCAATCCATTTGTCCCTTACCAATAAGAGCAAGATGATTCCCAATGATTTATTATTAAACGCTGTTAAACAAAAAGGACTGCTCAATGATGCAGCTATTTCTGAAATTTTAGCTGAGAGTCAGGTTTCTGGCAGAAGCGGGGAAGATATTATTTTAAATAAAAAGTTAGTAGACGAAAATGTTATAACCCAAATCAAGGGTGAAATTTTAAAATTGCCTGTTAAAATTTTTGAGAAAAACGAGATTGTACCTTTAGAAGTGATGAATACTATCGCAGAAGAATCTGCCAGACACAATGGAATGTTGGCTTTTAATAAAGAAAACAATATATTGTCTGTAGCCATGGTACATCCTGAAGATCCTAAAGCTCAGGAATCTTTAAAATTTATTTTAAATCATGAAAAATTAGGAGCCAAGATATACTTAGGTATGTATTCTGATATGAAAAATTATTGGCGTAATTATCAGAATCTACCAGAACAATTGAATAAAATTATTCAAGA
>CAYNAL010000032.1:0-3305 GCA_964395555.1 uncultured Candidatus Saccharibacteria bacterium | reverse complement strand
TAAATTAGTATTAATAACAGGCTTAGCGCAAGCCATAGCTTCTATTTGCACTATGCCAAAAGTTTCAGAATTAGCTACAGAAGACAAAACAAAAATATCACAAGCATAATAATAAGGTATTAAATTATTTAAAGATTTTACAGCTTCTAATAAAAAAACCTTGTTTTCTAAATGACTATCATGTATCAAAGATTTTAATTTTTCCTCCAAGGGACCACCCCCTATAATTACCAATTTAGCTTTTATTTGATCCATAGCTTTAATTAAATATTCAAAACCTTTGTAATAAACTAAGCGACCAACAGCTAGTATTAAAGGTGATGAATATTTTTGACGTATTTTTTTTGTTTCTAAATCAATCTCATCTGTCATCTTGAAATTTTCTATATTAATACCAAAAGGAGCTATCACACATTTATTTTGATAGCGTTTTAATATGGGAGAGTATAAAGTTAAATTCTTATTGGAAACTAAAATCTTATCAGCTCTGTTTAATGTAGCTAAAATGAAAGGTTTAAACAAAAAAGCAGCTATTCTCTGTTTAACAATGTCAGAATGAAAAAAAACTACCATTTTTTTCTTTCGACCAAACAACAAATAAGCTAAAAAACCTAAGGGATAAGGGTGATGTAATAATATCGCATCATATTGCGAAACTATTTTTTTAAAAATAAATATATAGCTTAAAGATAATGGCATTCTTAAAAACATACCCAAGCTAGAAGCTCTAATCACTTTAATGCCATTGATATTTTCTTGTAAACCCTTGCCTTTAACCTGACAACAAAGTACCTCTGTTTGCCAATGATTTTGATTTAAAAAACCCAGAGCAAGGTCAGCCACCACAGTTTCTATCCCCCCGATATAAGGATAATAAAATTTATTTAATTGAAGAATTTTCATATTTTTTATCACACCAAAAGATAAAATCGACCTCAGCACTTTTAGAGAGCTTGTATTGATAATCTTTATCAATAGATAGAACTAATTTAGGTATCTCTATGAGATCTCCTTTTAAATGATACCCAGAACAAGCTATTCTTGGATGAAATCTTTTTATGGTATCAGCTGCCCCTTTGATAATCTGTTTTTCATACCCTTCTGTATCAATTTTGATAAAATCCACCTTGGATAAATGCTGGTTTAAAACAAAATCGTCTATAGTAGTTATCTTAATTTTTTGTCTGTTAAATTTACCAGTACCTGTTAAACAACCACTATCAGTCAAGCTATTGCCTACCCCCAATCCTTCTGGGTTAGATAGATCCATTAACATTTCTTTTTCTCCAATAACATCACCTAAAGCTAGATTATAACTTGAAATGTTTTTTTCTAAACCATTGTTTTTAATATTTTGTTCTAAAATTTTAAAAACAATGGGTGTAGGTTCAAAAGCGTAAATACTAGCTGTGGGTTCTAATCGATGAGCGTAAAGAGAAAATATCCCAATATTGGCACCAGCATCAATAACTACGCTGTCTTTTTTAATAAATTCTTTTATATGGTATTGATCTTTTAATACTATATGATCTACTAAATCCATTAAGACATAGAAGGCATAATGACTCTTGTCTGTATCTTGTAAAAAATCTAATTTATAATCAAAAATTCTCGTTTCTTTACCCTGTTCTGATTTAAAAATTTTACGTTTTAAAGCCTTAGTTAATCCTGTTTTATAAATCTTCTTAGCTGTATCAAAATTCCAACCTTGTTTTAAAAAAAATCTCAATGACATCCTGTTTGATAGACATTCTTTTAAAGCTATCAACATTCTCATTAATAAACTACCAAAACCCTTTTTAAAAAATACCTTAATCTTATCTTGGCTTACCTCGTCTAGATTTATATATTTGATATCAACCATTTTATCTTTCTGCGTTAACTTTCGCTTGCGTCATGGGACCAAAATACCCTGTTTGAGGTAAACTTTTTAAAGCCTGATATTTTGTTACAGCAGATTGAGTTAGATTAAAATAATTACCTGTAATGTCTGTCTGATAAAAATTAGGATATTTTTCTTTTAAAAACTTCTGCAAACACTTAACTGAAGTATCGTTTTCTAGGCCATAATACAAGTCTTGGTTAAAAACAGGACAAGTTAAGCTTCTTTGAGCTATCAAATTTGCTAATATTTTAGTCAATCTCTCTACTTCTGCCTGTAACTGTGCTATCATCGCCTGTTCTGCTCTTTTAACTTCTTCTTCGTTTATAGCGCTAGAAGTGTTAACCGCATTCCAAGCATAAGAATAATTAGAAGTTTTTGTTTCTTTTAAAGAATCATCAAAAATGTTAGGGATAAAAACAAAAGCTGCGTTTTGACCATTAAAATCAGGAATGATTATCTTACTAGCTACATTATAGCTAAGAGGTACAGAATTTATTAATTTTTTACCATCTTGTTTAATCACGATGTAAGGTAAAACCTGCCCGGGTTTGTTAGTATATGAGGTAAATTCTAATCTTAAAGAACCTTGACCACCTACAATTTTTTGCCATTTAGCTCCCCAAACCTTTAAAGTGTCTTGGATGCTCATGGAAGATAGGTTTTGGCTAGGAAGGTAATAGTTAGCGGGAAAAACAATCAAATTTTTTAACAATGGATTAATATAACAATATTGGTTACCTAAAGAACAATCGTTAACAGCACTAGCTATTAACCAATTAATAAAAACATTAGAAAATGTAATTCTGTTTCCGTTAGCGTTAAAAAAATCATTTAAAGATTGTATGCCAATAGCTTTAGATTTTAAAGTATCTATCCATATCTTTTCGCCATATTGACCTACTAAATACTGCATCAAAAAATTAACTGTAGCATAATTTTCTGGTTTGTTTTCCCAGTTTAACAAACTAAAAGTTTTTAAATTTAAAAAATCCGTTGCCCTTCTTTTAAGATTAGATGTCTGCCAGTTTTGATCATACCCTAAGAGAGTCCCCACATATTCTGCTCGAGCTTCATTCAACCAAATATCTTCTTTTACATTATTGGGTTTTTCTTTTAATTCAAAAGTGACAAGATGTACTAACTCATGGGCCAGATAGTAGCTTAATCTGTCTATAGTTTGATCAGAAATCAAGCTAGCACTTAAATATATCACTCCTGCTTCGTTAGAAGAAGGATAATCTTTTTTAAAATATCCATCATCTTTACGAATATAGCTTTCTACATCCTGAGAAATAGGACATAACAATATAATTAATTTTTTTTCTTTGTTTGGTCCAAAACTAAAATCCGTATTCAATTTTTGACTTAAAAGAGGCCAAATCTCAGAGTTAGCTTTTAAAGACAAATCATTAATCTGTTG
>CAYNAL010000031.1:0-3709 GCA_964395555.1 uncultured Candidatus Saccharibacteria bacterium | reverse complement strand
AGACGGCATACGAGATTCGCCTTAGTCTCGTGGGCTCGGAGATGTGTATAAGAGACAGAAATTGGGTTCTCGCCAAAACGACATTAGTTTTGCCATAGACACCGTTAAAGAGAGAAAATTAATTGGTGCTATGAGTTTACTTGATATTAATTGGAAAAACAGAACTGCTACCACTGGCGCTTTTATAGGCGATAAAGATTATTGGGGCAAAGGCTATGGTACTGATGCTAAATTAATTTTGTTAGAGTATGCGTTTAATACGCTGAATCTACGCAAGATTAATTCTTCAGTCCTTGCTTACAATGAAAGGAGTTTTAGATATTGTTTGCGTTGCGGCTATAAAGAAGAGGGCCGCCGCATTAATCAGGTTTATCGTTTTGGTAAATACTGGGACGAAATCTTGTTGGCGGTTTTTAAGGAAGATTGGGAAAAGATTTGGGACTTGTATCAGAAAACAGGTTCGATTCGTTAATCAATAGGGCAGTGCTAAATAAATAGCACTGCCCATTTTTTAATATAATAATTAAAATTATAAATTTAGCATGTTTTTTATCTTTAATCGGAATCAATGACCAGTATATAAATGTTGTAAAAACGGCAATTTTTTGTTAAAATCAGAATATGGAAAATAATTATGCCTTTATAGACAGCCAAAATTTAAATTTAGGGATTAAAAGTCTAGGATGGAAATTAGATTTTAAAAAATTTCGAATATATCTAAAAGAAAAATATCACGTTGCTACAGCATACATTTTTATTGGTTTTATGCCAGCAAATCAAAATTTATATTCATCATTACAGAAAGATGGCTATATTTTAGTTTTTAAACCAACCATATCTTATAAAAATGGAGAAGTGAAAGGTAATGTTGATGCGGAATTGGTTTTACAAACAATGATAGATTATAGTAATTACGATAAAGCAGTTATTATATCTAGCGATGGCGATTTTTATTGCCTTGTAAAATATCTATATGAAAATAACAAATTACAAATGGTAATAAGTCCTTATGTTAAAACTTGCTCTATTTTGTTAAAAAAATCCGCGAAAAACAAAATTGTATTTATGGACAATTTAAAGAAAAAACTCAAGTATAAATGAAAAAGCACCGTCAGAGGACGAAACCTCAAAAGGTGCTTTTTCGTATAGATTCTATTATTATATTAACAAATCAAAATATATTGTCAATAGTCCGCATCATATCATCTAAAATACTTCCACGATGTCATTTCAAACGATGTGATGCAAATGTTTGACTTTAAGTTCTTTAATCGCTAGAATAAAATCAGTTTAAAAAGATATTAATTAAATAATTAAAACGTGATTGTTAGAAAATTAGGCATAGATTTAGGTACAGCTAATACCTTGGTTTTTATACCAGGTAAGGGCATTGTTAGCAACGAACCTTCTGTTGTGGCTATTTCAGCTGATGATAACCGTGTTTTAGCTATTGGTAATGAAGCCAGGGAAATGGTAGGGCGTACACCAGATTTAATCAAAGTTTACAAACCTCTACGTGATGGTGTGATCGCTGATTATCGCATTACCGAAGCCATGTTAAGATATTTTATTAACAAAGCAGTTGGTCAATGGAGATTTTTTAAACCTGATGTTATCATTTCCGTACCAGCTGGCATTACTTCTACTGAAAGAAGAGCTGTTTTAGATGCTGCTAAAGAAGCTGGAGCTAAAGAAGCTTTTGTAGCTAAAGAACCTATTCTAGCAGCTTTAGGAGCTGGCGTACCCATTAATTCTCCTGCAGGTAATATGGTAGTTAACATTGGTGGAGGTACTACTGAGATTGCTATCATTTCTTTAGGAGGTATTGTTACTTGGTCATCTGTGAGAGTAGCTGGTAATAAAATGGATGTAGCTATTGCTGATTACATTAAGAAAAAATATAATTTAGCTATTGGAGAAAGAACAGCAGAAGAAATTAAAATTAAAGTAGGAACAGCTTTAGCTAGCAAAGACAAAAATGAAATAGAAATTAGGGGGTTGGATTTAACTGAAGGTTTACCTAAAAATGTTGTAATTAGCTCTACAGAAGTAGCTGAAGCTTTAGCACTAACCTTAAAAGATATTATTCAAGCTATTAAATCTGTTTTAGCGGAAACACCTCCGGAATTAGCAGCTGATGTCATGGATAGAGGTATTTTGTTAGCTGGTGGTAGCGCTTTGTTACGCAACATTGATGATTTGGTAACTAAAACCACAGGCGTACCAGCGTATGTAGCCGAAGATGCTCTTTTTTGTGTAGCCAAAGGTACAGGTATTGTTTTGGATAATTTGGATTTGTATAAAAAAAGCATCATGACTAAGAAATAAAGATGGAATTCTGTGGTCAAAAAAACATTGTAGCTTTTCTTAAAAGACAATTAGATCCGGAAAAGCGTTTAATTCAAAGTTTATTGTTTTTTGGACCAGAGCATTTAGGTAAAGCTACCTTAGCTTACATTTTCAGCCAAAGTTTGATTTGTGAAAAAAAAGTATGGTCAGGATGTGGTAAATGTCCATCTTGTAGAGCGTATTTAAAAAATTTCCATCCTGATGTTAAAATTCTTTATAATGAAGATACGGAAAAATCTTTAGGAATAGAACAAGCTCGTTTGTCTTCAGAGTTTTTGTCTTACAAACCACAATTAGCATCTTTAAAAATTTTAATTATTGATGGAGCAGAAAATTTAACTTTTGAAGCTCAAGGTGCTTTTTTAAAAATTTTAGAAGAACCACCTCAGCAGAGTTTGATAATCTTGATTTGTTCACAAATAGATCGACTACTATTAACAGTACGTTCTAGATTATTACCTTTGCGTTTTCAATCTGTTTCTAATGAAGAAATATTAACTTGGTTAAACAAAGAAAAAATTAATCCTTTAGAAATGGAAAAAGCCATCTCATATGGTTTAAACAAACCGGGATTAATTAAAAAATATTTGATAGATCCATCGTGTTATAAAAAATCACAAGATGCTAGAAATAATCTAGATAGGATATTACAATCTGGTTTTGCAGATAAATCTAGAATTTTAGAACAGATTATTAAAAAAGAGGGCAGCTTGGATTTCAATTTAAAAGAATGGTTGCAACTGGGTAGAGAAAATATGCTTTCAGAGATTTATAAAAATCAAAATCAAACAGACACATTAAACATATCTTTAAATGATAAGATAAAATTATTAAAAGAATTAACTAGGGCTCAATCACTTTTAGAACAATATAATCTAAATACTAGATTATTAATGGAAAATATATTTTTAGCATAATTAAATTTAAAAAAACATGGCTACAGAAAACTTAACGGAAAATTTTTCTCAACAATTAAAAAAAATTTTAGATGATTACAAAAATCAGCTATCTGGTATGCGCACCAACAGAGCTAACGCTGGTTTGGTAGAAGATATTCAAATTGAATATTATGGCACTAAAGCAGCGCTTAAAACCTTGGCTTTAGTGACTGTTAATCAGCCTAATATCATTTTGATCCAACCTTTTGATACTACTAGTATAGACAGTGTGATTAAAGCTGTTCAATTGTCTCCGCTAGGAGTCAATCCCGCTAGAGAAGGTAATCTTATCAGAATCACTTTGCCATCTTTAACAGAAGAAAGAAGAATAGAATTAACTAAATTTGTTTCTCAAAGAGAAGAAGAATTCAGAATTATTGTTAAAAAAGAAAGAGAAGGGGCTATGGAAAAATTAGAAGAAG